>CAILAQ010000505.1 GCA_903832165.1 uncultured Bacteroidota bacterium
TACCGATGGCGACGGCGTTGTTGATCCGGAAGATGAATATCCTGCTGATGCATCACGTGCCTTAAACACCTTCTTTCCTGCTGCCGGAAACGGAACCGTAGCTTTTGAAGACTTATGGCCTGCAAAAGGTGACTATGACATGAATGACGTTGTGGTTGACTACAGCTTCAAAACGGTAACCAACGGCTCAAATCAGCTGGTTGAAACATTTGCAACCTTTGTATTGCGTGCTTCCGGTGCTGCTCTGCACAACGGATTCGGATTTGAATTCGCCAACAACATTATCCCTTCATCTGCAATCACGGTAACCGGTTCAAGACTTACCAAAAGCTATATAACCCTGGCAGAAAACGGACTCGAAGCCAATCAGGCAAAACCTGTGGTTGTTGTATTTGATAACGTATTTGATCTTTTCGCTAACCCGGGATCAGGTTCAGGTTTTAACACCACCCCCGGAGCAAATTATGTTGAACCAGTAACGATTAACATTCATATCGTTTATAGCGCAAATACCTACTCAGCTGAAGGCCTGGATCTGGAACACTTCAACCCTTTCATTATCGTAGGTATGGACCGTGGTAAAGAAGTTCACCTTGCTGATCATGCACCGACTTCACTTGCCGACATGAGCCTTTTTGGAACCCTGGAAGACAATTCAGTTCCTGCAGAGGGTCGCTACTACAGAACTTCAACCAATACTCCATGGGCTTTGAATATTCCGGAGAGCTTTGATTACCCGATTGAAAAGACGGTAATTCTGAAAGCATACCCGCACTTTGCCGACTGGGTACAGAGTGGCGGTACCTTATTCACTGATTGGTACAAAAACTTATCAGGAAACAGAACCGCTGAATTTATCTACCAGAAGAAATAGATTTCATAGATTGTTTGTTTTTTGTTTTCAAAGAGGGCGGATTTTTTCCGCCCTCTTTTCTTTTTATAAGCTTCCTTATCACCAAGCCCGTTTTTGTCATTCCCGCGAAAACCGAATAGGGCAGAAGGCAGAAGGCAGAAGGCAGAGGGCAAAAATTAGTTACAGGAATTAAGTTTTAAGAATTAAGTGTACTTCTAGCATACTTGAATCTCCCACTTCAGCATTCAGAATTGGTCTTCGAATCTCGAAATTCCTACTTTTCCAGACCCTTTGTCATCCCCGCGAAGCGGGAACCTGATACCCGACACCCGATACCTGCAACCCCTTCAGCGTCGCTCCCGTACAATCAGTAACCTTAACACTTACAATATCTCCGGGCCGTTTATCTTCCATCGGGAAAACGATCACCTTGTTCTGCGGATTGCGTCCGTACAGCTGAACCTTTGATTTTTTCGAAGATCCCTCCGCCAGCACATCAAAAGTTTTTCCAATATCACTCCGATTGCTCGCCAGACCGATCTCGCCCTGCAGCTTGATGATCTCCTGCAATCTGGCCCCTTTAACCTCTTCGGCGATATCATCCGGCAGATGGTCGGCAGCATAGGTTCCGGGCCGCTCTGAATATTTGTACATAAAGGCAAAATCAAACCTTACCTCTTTCATTAAGGCCAGTGAATCCTGATGGTCCTCGTCCGTCTCGCTCGGGAATCCGCAAAACACATCAGTGGTGATTCCACAATCCGGCAGGATTTCCCTGATCGCCCGGATCCGGTTCAGATACCACTCGCGGTCGTACTTGCGGTTCATCAGCTTAAGTATCCGGTTGCTTCCCGATTGTACCGGAAGGTGAATGTGCCTGCAGATATTTGCGTTTCGCGCAATCACCCGCAGCGTCTCATCCGACATGTCCTTCGGATGCGAAGTCGTAAACCGGATCCGCATCGACGGCACTTCTTTGGCCACCTGCTCCAGCAGCCTCGGAAAGTCCCAGGTCTCTTGTCTCGTGTCTCCTGTCTCTCGTCTCCTGTTTGGGGTTCCGTCTTCCGTCTCCTGTCTTCTGTCTAAGGTCTTCTGTCTTCCGTCTTCCGTCTTAAAGGCGTATGAGTTTACATTCTGCCCCAGCAACGTCAGCTCTTTATACCCCCGTTCCTGAAGATCCAGCGCTTCGGTAATAATGTCCTTCGCATCGCGGCTCCGCTCCCGGCCACGGGTATAAGGGACGATGCAGTACGTGCAGAAATTATTGCATCCGCGCGTAATGGAAACAAAACCCGAAATGCCATTACTTTCGAGCCGTGTCGGGCAAATGCCGGCATAGGTTTCTTCGGTGCTGAGCTCAATATCGATGGCGTTGCCGCTGACCGATGATTTTGCCAGCAATTCCGGCAGCGTACGGTAAGAATCCGGGCCGGCAACCAGGTTAACTCCTTGTTTGGTAATCAGTTCTTCCTTAACCCTTTCCGCCATGCAGCCCAAAACACCAACCACCACATCGGGGTTGGCCTTGCGCAACTGGCGAAACACCGCCAGCCTGCCATATACACGTGTCTCGGCATTCTCACGAACGGAACAGGTATTCACCAGCACAATATCGGCGGCATGCATGTCCTCCGTAATTTCATAGCCGCTTTTCTTCAGTATCGATGCAACAGTTTCACTGTCGGCAACGTTCATTTGACAGCCATAGGTCTCTATATATACTTTGGACATGAGAGTCAGCGTTTTGATTGGCTGCAAAGATATAGGATAAATTAGTACATTTGCGGCGTTAAAATTCTATCAGCAAATTCAGGAAAAGATGAAAATATCTGGACTTATACTACTGATTATCTTGATTTTGCCAATCTCTCTTTTCTCTCAGACTGAGAAAGGCGCCATGACTTCCACCGATTCAGCCAGCCTGTTCATTAACCGCCTTGAATCCGGAACTAACACCGGTAAGGTAAAGGTGATACAAGATCCGCGACTCACCGGTATTCTTCGTAAACATGTTGATTTCAATAAAACAAGCAGCGTTCCCGGATGGAGAATCCTCATTTATAAGGGTCGCGAAATGACCCGCGCCAACCAGATAAAAGCAGATTATGAGGAGTCATTCAGTCAGCTGGATCTCCGCGTCATCATCGAATATAACGAACCTGATTTTTCAACTTTGGTTGGTGGATTCAGAACAAAGGAGGATGCATATCGTTATAAACAGAAGCTGAGTGTAAAATTTCCCCAGGCCTATCTTATACCGTCTCGAATTACACTGGATTGATCAATGAGTGAACCAATAAAGCATGAATGCGGGATAGCCTATATCAGGCTTCTCAAGCCAATATCTTATTATCAGGAAAAGTACGGTACGTGGAAATACGGACTGAATAAACTTTACCTGCTGCTGGAAAAGCAGCACAACCGTGGGCAGGATGGTGCCGGAGTTGCCAACCTCAAGCTTAACCTCGGACCGGGAAACCCCTATATCTACAGGCAGCGCTCCAATGAGCGGGAGCCGATCCGGCAGGTTTTTGAAGTAATCCATGAACAGATTGCTAAAGTTCTCGCTGAACTTCCGGGAAAAGAACAGGATCCTGCTTATGCCTATGATCATGTTCCTTATACTGGTGAGGTGTTTATCGGGCACCTGAGGTACGGAACTTTCGGCCGCAATAACCTGGAGACCGTACATCCCGTGATGCGAGCCAACAACTGGAAATCACGAAGCCTGGTGCTTGCCGGGAATTTTAACCTCACAAATGTGGATGAATTGTATGATTCGCTTCTGAGAATCGGACAACATCCTGTTAATTATTCCGATACCGTAACGATTCTTGAACGGGTAGGGCATTTCCTTGATGTTGAGGTGGAAACCCTGTACCGGAAATATAAAGCTGAGGGGTACGAAAAATCCCAGATCACACCGCTCATCGCTGATAACCTTGAGCTTTCAAAAATCCTTATCCGTGCCAGCAAAAAGTGGGATGGGGGATACGTCATTACCGGAATGACCGGTCAGGGCGACTCATTTATCATGCGCGATCCATGGGGTATCCGGCCCGCTTTCTGGTATCGTGACGATGAAATACTCGTTGCGGCATCGGAACGTCCTGTTATTCAGACAGTTTTCAATGTTCCTTCTGAAGAGATTCACGAAGTTAGTCCCGGACATGCCATCATCGCCAAACGTAATGGCAAGATAACCGATGTGGAGGTAAGGGAGCCGCTCACCCGGAAATCATGTTCCTTCGAGCGTATCTATTTCTCTCGCGGATCCGATGCAACCATCTACCGCGAGCGCAAAATGCTCGGAAGGTTGCTTGTGCCCGAGATTCTGAATCAAGTGGATCACGACTTTGAGAATTCCGTTTTCTCCTATATTCCGAACACGGCTGAATCAGCATTTTATGGGATGGTGGAAGGGTTACATGACCATGTAGCCGCCATCAGCAAGGAAAAAATATTGGCTGGTGTTACCCCGGATGAACTGGAGAAAGTGCTCAGCCTGCGTCCGAGGGTGGAAAAAATTGCCATCAAGGATGCAAAATTAAGGACCTTCATTACCCAGGATAAAGATCGCGACGATCTGGTGGAACACGTATATGATATTACGTATGGAACGGTTCGAAGAGGAATTGACAACCTGGTGGTGATCGATGATTCCATCGTTCGCGGTACTACCCTCAAGAAAAGCATTGTCAGGATACTTGATCGCCTGGGTCCTAAACGGATTCTCGTTGTTTCCTCCTCACCGCAGATCCGCTATCCCGACTGCTATGGCATCGATATGGCCAAGCTCGGCGATTTCATTGCCTTTAAAGCAGCCATCGAATTGCTGAACGATCGTGGATTGTGGGAAATTGTACATCAGGTTTATCGTAAATGCAAGGCCGATCAGGGCAAACCGAAAGAGGAAATCCGCAATCATGTAAAAGAAATCTATTCCCCCTTTACTTTCGATGAGATATCGGCCCGGATAGCCTCCATGATGCACTCCGATAAAATCAATGCCGAAATTCGCATCCTCTATCAGACTGTTGAGAATCTGCACCTGGCCTGTCCCAACGACCTGGGCGACTGGTATTTTACCGGCGATTACCCTACTCCGGGCGGTAATAAGGTTGCCAATCAGTCGTTTATCAATTACTACGAAGGCAAGAACCAGCGGAGTTATTAGTAGGCAGTAGGCAGTAGGCAGTTGGCAGTTGGCAGTCTGCAGTTATTGAAATTTTTCTGAATTCTGAATCATATAGCCAAGCAAACGGCCTATTTCATCATTTTGTGCAGTAAGTTCCGAGTGTTTTTCAACCGATAGAAATCCGCACTCTTTTGCAAAGTCAAGCCAGACTTGCGTTTCGCTGCACTCACCATCAGAATCAGCCAGTTTCAGTATAAAGAGCTTCTGGTAATTGCGTTTCCGATAGCCTTCAGCAATATTTGCGCATACCGAGCGACTTGACCTGCGAATCTGATCAGTAAGAGAATATATCTCCTCTTTTGGAAAATTTCTACTTACACGATAAATATCCATCGCCGTTTTAAAGGCAACCTGATAAGCCTTTAATCCTTTAAATCCATCTGAAATCATACTAAGGGAAACGATAGGATAACACAGATATTGCCAACTGCCTACTGCCAACTGCCAACTGCCAA
>CAILAQ010000506.1 GCA_903832165.1 uncultured Bacteroidota bacterium
CAATGCAACCGGGATCATCAACCCGCTCGCCATAACCGGAAGCATCACAGCTCAGGATAAGGCCTACGACGGCACAGTTGCCACTGAAATCATTACGCGCGCCCTCACCGGCGTGATCACCGGCGATGTGGTCTATTACACCGGCGGCACGGCCAGTTTCGATACTCCGTTCGTTGGTACCAGAAAAGCAGTGGCGGCAGACGGACTCTGGCTCGCCGGCACTGACGCCCCGAACTACACGGTAAATACAGCTGCACAGGCAACAGCAAACATCAGTGCGGTTGTTGCAGGAACGCTGGTTACAGTGAGCTCTGAACAGCTTCAGTACAGCGATCAGATCACCCTTACGGCAACAGTTGCCGGCGGGGCCCGTTTTGGAACCGCTATGCCTGCTGCGGAATCGGCAACCTTTACCATTGGCGGACAGGTGATGACGGACGGGTTAAACCATTCCCGGATTGCGATGGTGCGCTCCGGCGACGACCTCGTTGCCACCCTGACAACAACGTTAACGGAAACCACCCTGGCAGGGTCGATGGCCCCGGGAGCCAGGCTGGTGAGTGCTTCCTTTGGCGGAATCAATGAAAACTTCCAGCTCTCGCCAACTGAGGCACTCAAAACAATCACCATCACCCCCGAAAATGCCGGAGTCACCTACAGCGGCGACTATCTGGTATCGGCTCCGGCCGGTGGCTCCGCCATCGTGGCTTTACGTGCCACGGTGAAGGACAACAGCGCTATGCCGGGCGGCGATGCCTTTGCCGGGGATATCCGCAAAGCAACGGTATCGTTTGTGAACCGCACCACCGGCGTTACCCTGGGCACGGCACCGGTGACCCTCACGGGCCAGACGGAACCCGGAACGGGAGTCGCTCAGTTCAACTGGAGCGGGGTACCGAAGGGTGAATATATCATTGATGTGGTGGTTAACAATTACTACACCCGCAATGCAGCAGAATATAGCGTAGTTGAGGTTTATGAACCGGTTACCAATTATCTGACCGGCGGCGGATACGGGTATGTACTGTCCGGTCAATCGAACAGTCAGACTGATCCGGAAAGCAACAAGCGGTTCCATTTTGGCTATGGCGTGAACTTCAACGACAAGGGAGTGATCAGTCAGGGCAGGATTACCGTTTTACTCACGCGCACCATCAATGGCGTAAACAGGCTTTATCAGGTTACAGGCAACAGTGTAACAGCCGTCGCAGTCAACATCGACAAACCTGCGCTGCTCACCGGAGGATTTATCGGAACAGCTACGATGACTGATATTACCGATCCCATGATGCCGCTGGAGCTGTTTAATGACCTGGCCTTCAATATCAATATGGTCGATCGGAGTACATCCGGAACGAAAGACGGAATATCGATCAAATTATGGGAAGGTACCACGCTCTATTACTCCACCGATAAGGATAGTGAGTTGAGCCTCACGGCGGGCAATCTGATTGTTCACAGCGGCGTGAATATCGACAACGGAGGGGTTACCGGAACAGGAACTTCAATGCTTGATCCGGGAGCCGGCATCACGGCCTATCCGAACCCATCGGCGGGTATTGTCAACTTCAAAATCAAGGTTGACGAGAGCTCCATGGCCACCCTCGATATCATGTCGATGAACGGAACGCTGGCCTGCCGGGTATACGAAGGGTACATCGACAGCTCCATGGGCACGGTGATCAACTACGACAGCAAGCTGCCGCAGGGAATATATTTTTATCGGTTAAGGACATCAACACATATATTATATGGGAAGATTGTGATAGCGATCAGTTATTAACATTAAAGTTGCCAACTTTAATCAGCAGGATTTACCTTAACGTAAGTCTTTTTACCCTTCTGCTCAATATCTATTTTGATAAATCCTTCGCGAAATCGCAGTCTGGCCGAGACTTTCTGGTCACCGGGATAAAGATTGGGTCTGATCTGGATTTCATCGCCTTTGATGCTCACTCCCAGCCACTGCTGTACAACGAACGAGGCAACTTCGGCCGAGGCCCACGGAACGATTCCACTGGAAGGAACCTGCGAGCGGTTCAACGGTATCTCCTCAAACCAGGCGCCTGCATTACCGCCCTGGATATCGTGCAGCCACTGCAGCGAACGGCGGCTCCGGTCATACATTCCGGCTTCATGCTGGGCACGTGCAATGAATGCAGTGCCAAAGGTCCACGGTCCGGGCTGATCGATCTGTGAACTGGAATGATATCGCTCGTAGCCACCTCCCGTCCAGCGGGCATTCCAGATGCTCTCCAGCCTGTCGAGCGACTTTTTTGCCAGACTTGAAGAGGGATCAACTAAATGGAATAATATCGGTAAGGCATAAGTGGCATCGGGGTTCAGACGGTGGCTGAATTCTGTTGGACCAGGTGCATCATTTTTATAGCCTGACTGACGACCCGTGGTGAGGTCAGCTACATCTCCTGCTACGTTTCTGCGTTTTATAAGGGCTCCGTCCACCACCAGCGATCGGGTGGGATGTGCCAGCATCGCTTCCTGAAAAACATTTGCCTCATACCTCCACTTTTCAGCCTTTTCAGGCACGCCAAGTATACCCGACAAATCGGCTGCATCGCGCAATCCCTCAATCATAAAGGTCTGATAGGCCAGCTCATAGGCATCGCTGAAAGTGCGCTCCCAGAACTCACGGCGATTATGCACCATTCCGGTAGCATCGCGGAATACCGGGTTCAGCGGCCGCTCTACCATCGCAATGATTTTCTTGCTGTATTCCTTCACCAATGAGTAATCGCCGGTCCATTCGCCGAATAGCTTCAGGCACTGCATCAGAACGCCCATCTGGTCGAACTCCTCACGGTCAGGCGCGTCGAATCCGCCTGCAATGACCGTGGTTCCCTGATCATTTACCAGGTCAGCCAGGATATAGGACAAGAGCGACCGTGCACTTTCAAAGGCCCCACTGTATATCAGCCCCATAGCCACATTCGATCCATCGCGCACCCACTGGTTGCCATACTCAAATACTCCGGCATCCATCCGGCCGCTGCCAGCCGACATGCCCGGCAAGGCAAATGTGGCACTCCGGTACAATGAATTGATCAGAGAGTCATCGGCATGTATCGTGGATAATTTTCTATAATGATTTGCCTCATCATTCCATTTTGGAAGCATAGATTTATCATCATTAAACACCACAGAGAGGCAGGTCTCAATGCTGACAGTATTTCCAGCAGCAAGCGGAATCAACGGACTTTCCAGCTCCCCGTTTTCTTCGTCGGTGATCCAATTCGAAACCCTGAGTTTATCGGACTTTTCATTAATTGTTATGCCGATATTTCCTTCCGGCTTTGTGCTCTGCATTCCGGTTCCGGTCCTTTGAAAAGATCCTTTCGGAAGCGTTAAACGTATCCTCACCGAATCATCGCCCAACAGATCTGCGGAGGTCAGGGAGATTTTACGCAGGATCCGGTTGGGCTCCTGAGCGGCAGAATACTTTTCGGTAACGCGCACTCCCCCGGCCCACCAGCTGCATTCCACCGCCGGAACGGAATCTTCCACAATCCATTTAACCTGTGAATTGAATGGCAGTGCAGTAAAGGCAACATCCCCGATCACCACCTGAAGAGCCGATTCACTGAAGTTGTTACCCGCCGTATAATTCAGGGCCGACTGCTTACTGGCTGATTGCGACGGAATATTGGCATTGAAAGTCATCCAGGTGAATGCCGGCAAGGTGCCTGCCTGATCTGCCTGAAGAATGAATTTTAGATTACCGATTCGGAGAAAAAAATATTCGCGCCCTTTTTGAAAAGAATTCAGGTAATCAGGATTGTCCTGACTTTTGGAAGTGGCGGGTCCGGTTTGCGCGGCAACGAGTAAAGGCAATAGCAACAGAGTCCAGAGAACCTGGATTCTAGTCATCAAATTTTTCATATATCGGCAGGTTAATATCTCTCAGATCAAAGATATTGTAATCCTCACGATTTCCGAATTGGTTCCGATACGCACCGGTGCAGCCCAGAGGCCCAATCCGGACGATACATAAAAGTTGGTATTACCTGATTTACGATATCCGTATGGTAAAGGATACATGCTTCCAACGATATAATTCAGCGGGAATATCTGGCCGTTATGCGTATGACCCGAAAGCTGAATGTCGATATTGTTTTTAATGGCATCGCCAATTTTTATCGGATTATGCTCGAGGAGGATTTTAGGAAGTTTCTCCGTGATGCCGGCAACAAGGGAATCCAGTGGTTTCCTGCGGTGCTGAGAGATATCGTCGCGACCAATCAGCACAAACCGGTTGGCAATGGTAAGGGAAGAATCCCTCAGCAGCTTAATCCCCGAGTTTGCATAGAAAGCAGTGGCTTTGGCAACGTCCCCGTAGAATTCATGATTACCAAAAATGGCAAATGTTCCATAGGTCGATTTGAGCTTTCGCAAGTCTTCATCCATTTTCTGATATTCGACGGACCGCACGCTGTGATCAATCAGATCCCCTGCAAACAAAATAACATCAGCATTCTGCCGGTTTATCAGCTCCACATATTTTTTCAGCCTCTCTTTCCGGATGATATTTCCCAGGTGAACATCGCTTGCCATCACCACCGTAAGAGTGCCGGCCGGACCGTCGCCTTTGGGAATTTCCATGCTTAGTTCGTGCACATCAGGATGACGGAACCGGTAATTTCCTATTAGCGAAAACACAACAAAAAGTCCAAGAACAGACACAAGCGAAATAAGCTTCACCTGCTGATAATTGGCATAAACCCAATCCGGAAAGAACTTGAGAAAATGATTGGAAAACCGGAGTATATCGATAAAAAGCGCCGCCATAATAAAATAGAGGAGGGCTATAACCCAGAAGGCGCCAATGTTTTCAAGGACCGCTGTGACAACAAAAGGCATCTTATTTCCGAGAGCCATCGCGAAGAAAAACGATAACGAACAGATGATAAACAGGATGATAAAAACAGTGTGCAGCAAGGGATTTGAGGGCAATGCCTGCCAGGCGCGCCTGAAAAGCCAGTAATTTATTCCGCCGTAAAGAGCCAGGGCAATGAGGATCGCTATCTTATTCATAAAAGTGGTTGAATGCTATAATACAATTATACGTGAATTATGTTGCAGGGTTGGGACAAAATAGGGCATAGGGCATAGGGCAGAGGGCAAAAGGCAGAGGGCAAAAGGCAGAGGGCAAAAGGCAGAAATTAGTATAAAGATTTAAGAAATAGGTAAGAAGGAAGTAATAAGTTAAGTTAAGTTAAGTTAAGTTAAGTGCGCCGGGGGTGTTCATTAATTTCAGAATTCGGAATTGGTCCTCGAATCTCCACCTTGATACTTCAATTGCGCCTTGAGCCTTGAGCCTTAAGCCTTGAGCCTTGAGCCTTGAGCCTTGAGCCTTTCCCTATTGCCCTCCTGCCCTGTTTTGTCCCACGCCAATGCCGCCTCCACCGCAGCGATGGCATGAAGGGTGGTGGTATCGAAAACCGGAACAGTACAATCCTCCTGCTTCACCAGCAGTGGAATTTCCGTGCAACCCAGGATAATTCCCTCAGCCCCGCGGGCGATCAGCCTATCAATCACGGCAAGAAAATTCTCGCGTGATTCTTCTTTAATGATTCCATGAACGAGTTCCTGATAAATAATCCGGTGCACCGTTTCGATACCCGCCAAATCGGGCACAATCACGTCGATTCCATGTTTCTCAGTCAGGCGGCCTTTGTAAAAATCCTGTTCCATGGTAAATCTGGTGCCAAGGAGCGCCACTTTTTCAAGTCCGGTTTCTTTGATCTTTGTGGCAACAGCATCCACCAGATGGAGCAAGGGAATGGAAACACTTTGCTCCACTTCGGGAGCCATCTTATGCATCGTATTTGTGCAGATCACTAATAACTCCGCCCCACCCCTTTCCAGTCGCCGGGCGGCCTCCACCATGATGCATGTTAGCTGATCCCAGTCGCCCTTGTGCTGCAGGTCCTCAATCACAGCAAAATCCACAGAATACATGAGGCAGTCGCAGGAATGGTGCCCTCCGAGTTTTTCCTTGACTGTTTTATTAATGATATCGTAATAAACGGCTGACGACTCCCAGCTCATTCCACCGATCAGGCCAATAGTTTTCATCCCGTTAACTAATTAATTTTCAGATATGCATTATTCTTATTCTGCAGATAAGGATTATTCTTTCGGCAGACTGATCGGGAGATCCAGCCAGGCCAGGCCGACATCGCGTTTCATGTGACTTTTGCTGTCGCCGCCCGGTGCATCGTAAATAATGGCGAGCCGGTTACCAACTTTTACCACGGATGGCAGGCCGATACATTTACGGCTCCAGGTGCAGTTCTTTCCGTCCATAACGATGGCTTTATCAGCAGCATTCCATTTATTCAGGTCTTTAGTCCAGTATACCCAGATGGCATCCGTATATTCGAAGCCTTCCAACCCGATATGATTGGTAAAAAGGAACCATGTTTTATTGGTTGGCTCAAAGTAAAGGGAGCTGTTTTCCACTTGCTCTTCCGGTGAAACAATCGGAGCAGGATCGAGGGCCCAGGGCCCATTGAGATTGCGGGTGCGGGCAATGCTGATGGTCCGTTTCATCGAGGCACTGAAAAACATCAGGTATTCATCGCCCTGTTTGATAATATGTCCGGGGCTGGCAGTCTCCTGGTAATAAGTGCCGGGTTTGCATCGGAATGGTGTTACTTCCTTTTGCTTGATCCATGGACCTTCCGGAGAGTTGCTTTTCGCCTTCATGGTAAGGTATGGAAAGGCGGGGATGAGATCCGGGGCCGGGGAAGTATGCGGAGTACCGAGGTAAAACATATGCCAGGTTTTTCCATCGAGGTAGGTTACGCCATAAGATGCTGAAGCGCAGTCATCCTCATTTTTTGCACCAAAATCAAGCACCGGTCCTTTCGTGACCCAGCTGACCAGATCTTTACTGGTAGCCAGACAGCACAACCAGCCTCTCGGTCCCGCGCCATCGTAATGCATGTAGTAGGTACCCTTGTTTTCAAAAACCCAAACATCACGGGCACCAAGCGAATCGCATTGACGAGGTCCTGTGCCGTGACGGAACACCACGCCCTGATCCTTTGCATCAAGCCGGTAGCTGGCAGCGGGCCGGTTATCGGGATACTTCAGGATATCGGTGGCCCGAACAATCTGAGAGCCTTTTTTGGGAGGATTGGCATAGGAGTTTATCAACGAAGAAAAGCAGAATCCCAGCACCAGAATAAACAGTAATTTATTGATTTTCATATCGTTAGACTAATTAGAAAGATCATCTTGGTACATTGAATAAAAGTAGGCAGAATTGGCTAATAAATGGTACTGAGATGTACCCACCCCGGGCCCATAGCCGTCAACCTAAGGAGTTTTTTGCCTTCCGAAGGAGTAGATTGAAGTAAGAATGGTGAGATTCCAATTCAGAATTACGAGTTCCGAGGTCGGAGATCCAAGTATTCGTGAAGTAGAAATCCGCTACTTCATGGTGACCTGAATCTTGTACTTCGGCATTCGGAATTTTAAATTCGAATCTAAACCTTTTACCTTCCAATCTTGGTTTTGTAGAAGAAATATCCCTTAGGTTGACGTCTATGGGGTATGGGGTGGGTACAACTTTAACCTGGGGGCCGGGGGTGAGGTGGATCGCGCCATTAGGAAATTAACTTCCTTAAACTTATCTTTGAGTATTCCCCATTTAGTTTGATGTAATTCTATTCCTGCCCTATGAAAAATCTGCTCATTGCCGGTTTAGTAATTTTGCTTTTGGGATATTCTGCTTATTCCCAACAAACCACCTATAAGTTAACCGGAAAGGTAGTTGATGAGTCCTCCTCGGCGGCACTACCAGGCGTTGGGATCCTGGAGTCATTGGCCGGACAGGGTACCATAACAAATCAGCAGGGTGAGTTCAGCCTCGGAGTCAAGTCATTTTTCATCCAATTAATATTCAAGCATCTGGGCTATTTCGATGACACCTTAAAAATCAGCAATAGAGATCAGTTCAGGAAATATTATGAAGGGGTAACGATTAAAATCACGCTCAGGCAAAACCCTTTTATGATCGGCGAGGTTACTATAAATCCAACAGGAGCAGCAGTCCCGCTTTTCGAACAAGAGCCCTACTCAATCATTGATTATGTGATTAAAGGTGACCGGTTTTTTGCACTGGGATACAGGAATTTCAATCCGATGAAACCTGAAATCTTTTTGGGAAATTCATCAGGGAGGCTGTTATCAGTTTCTAAGCTGAGCGGTGCCGGGGAAATATATCAGGATTGTCAGGGGGAAATCTATGCGATTGCCAGAGACAGCGCGTATCAGCCGGCTAAAATTGAAAATTAATCAGTTATCGATGGGTAAGTTTCGGCCAATAAAGCTCTTTTTCCTGCTGCTCATTGCTGCTGTGATTCTCATACCCTCCTGCCATAAAGATCAGTTTAACTGGAAACCCAATGCCGTGCTGATCATGAAGCCAGATAGCGGACTGACCACACAGACTTTTGATTTTCGTGTGGATATGCTGAATCTGCCCTCTTCTCATGAAGAATTTTATATCCGGTGGGATTTGAATGAGGATTCCGTATGGGATGCATCTTTTACGGCCCAACCTTCCATTACCCATCGGTTTTATCAGAAGGGAATGCATATGGTAAAGGCTGAAATTCTGACTGAGGATGGCCAGCATTTCACGATACAGCATCCCATCAGGATTGATCAGGGATATTCGGCACCGCATGCCACTTTCACGATCGATCCTCCCGTAGGCAATTACCTGAATGAATTCACTTTTGATGCCGGCAAAACCTTTGATGATGAGGATCCGTTCTCCTCACTTTTATTCAGATGGGATTTCGAGAGTGATGGCAGCTGGGATACCGAACCAAGCGCTGATCCCATTGCAAAATGCAGGTACAAAAAAGTGGGTATGTACACGGTAAGACTAAGCGTAACCGATCCAACGAGGCGGGTAGCCACTGAAAGCAAAACTTTGGAAGTCAATTTCCATGAGGATCTTATCCGACCTGATTATATTTGGACACCGGCAGAGGGTAAGGCTAAAGACACCTTTCTGTTTGATGCATCTGCCACCAGACACGAAACGGATCCCGACCAGGTTTTCACTTATACCTGGGATATCAGGTCGGAATTGACTTACGGCCCATTTACGGCACCAAAATTCAACCATGCCTTTGCGACCTCCGGTTTGCAAGAGGTCACTTTAAAGGCAACAGATCAGCATGGTTTATCGAACAGTATAACAAAAGAACTTTTTGTGATCAAAGAGAACAAGCCCCCGACACCAAAAATTTTGGTCCCTACTCCATATGGCAATATTGCCACCAATTTTTGGCTCAGCTCGTGGCCTTCCACTGATGATGTAACCGCTCCATCGCAATTACTCGTCCGCTGGGATTTTGAGGGAGATGGAATCTGGGATACCGGCTGGTCGTACGACAAGACGTTATTTCATCAATTCAGCACACCCGGAAATTATTGGGTTACCTTGCAGGCGGAAGATGAAGGCGGCGAGCGGGGTATCGGAAAAATCAAGCTGCAGGTATCGCAATATTCCAACCCAACCGGGTTTATCCAGGACCGTCGCGACGGCAGATATTATGGAACGGTAAAAATCGGGGAGCAATGGTGGATGTCTGATAACCTGAACTATCATATTGGCGGCAAGCTGGATATCGGCCTGCTGCAGAATTGCTATAATG
>CAILAQ010000507.1 GCA_903832165.1 uncultured Bacteroidota bacterium
GATGTTTTCAATTTTCCTGCATGTTGCATTGCGATTCATAGTACCTGATATCCTTTATGTTTTAGATAAACGGCAAGCTTTTTTCGTGCCAGATAAAGATTTGATTTAATACTCGATTCAGTCAGTCCGGTCAGATCCTGTACCTCCCTGATGGTGAGATCATCCATATCCCTTAAAATGAATACCATTTGCTGGGTTTCAGGGAGTGACGGAATCCATTTTTGTATCAGGCTGCGAAGCTCATCCGCTTCGTAAAGGGCAGCCGGATGATAATTGTCCTGAACCGGTAAGCTGCTGCCAACTGCCTGTTTCCGGCTGTGTGCTTTTCTTAAAAAATCGATGGAGAGATTTCGGAGGATGGAATACAGCCATGAATGGAAAGTCACCCGGCCGCTGAACCGGTGAATATTAGTCCAGGCCCTGATGTAGGCTTCCTGTACAATATCCTTTGATTCCTCGTGATTTCCGGTTATCCTGAATACACTGCCAAACGCAAATCGCTGAGTAAGTCCGATCAGTTCCGCAAATGCAGCTGAATCGCTGTTTTGTGCTTTTACCACCAATTGTTTTATTTTTTCCTGATCCATTCGGATGCTTTACAACTTAACAGACGTAAAGATCATGAAAAGGTCGAAGAAAAACTCAGAAAAAGTGGTAGCTGCCTATGTAAGCCTGGTGAGAATCACATGAATAATGATTCCGAGGAGGAAGAGCAGACTAAATCTTTTGTTATACTCAAAGGCATAACGAACAAAGTAAAGCGGCCAGGCTTCGGCTTCATAATTATCGGGTTTGGTTTCAGGCCGTTTTTTCAGGAATGGCTTGCCTTTTTTTATCAGGTAGGGCAGGGCAAAAACGATCACCAAAACCGGCCAGGTAAGTTTTCCGGTTATGACCAGCCAGGCAAATCCGATATATTGTACAGCCCACATGACCAATGTTGAATATCTGGCAACATCTTCACCGATAATTACCGGAAGGGTAAAAATCTTTTTTGCCCGGTCCTGCTTCAGCTTATCGATATGTTTTCCAAAGATCACCGAGGTTGGCCCAATGGCATAGAGTGCGGATAAAATGGCTACATCCCAGCTCCATTGATAACCCGATGAAACGAAATAGGTTCCTCCTATCATCAGCGGACCCCAGACAAGCACCACTGTAGGTTCACCCAGTCCGATATATTTTAGCGGCCAGGTATAGAACAGAAGAAAGAACAAGCCGGTAAGACCCAGGTATAAAACGGATATGGGACCGGTTATTGCAAGGAAAGCGCCGCAGGTCATCGCCAGAAGCAGAGTGATGTAAATATATCGTAGAAATCTTTTGGGGGTAATGTACCCGTGTTCCAAAATATGCGGACCATACTGTGCCCTGAAATAATTGTCCTTATCAACACCCCTGCGATGATCGGTCCAGTCATTTAACAGGTTGTTTGATGCATGGGCCAGCAGTAAACCGAAAAAGGCAACTGAAAAATTCAAGAGGTTAAAAGTTCCGCTGGCAAAAGCGAGCAGGCCGCCTATCATGGCCGAGATAGCGGTCATGATAATTACTCCTGAACGTGTAGCCACAAGCCATCTGGAGATAATATCGAGGTTGAACCACTCTTCTTTTGACACCCGGGGAATCGTTTGCAGGGCTTTGCCCCAGAAAGCTATATTCAATGACATTTTTTTTGCGTTGGAATTTATATGGTGCAAACAACTGATCTCATTTATTGTTCAGTGATAGCATTATCCGAAAAGTTGTTTATATTTAGTGTCAATAAAACACTTAATCGTGAAGACACCTATCCGAAACATCTCAGCCTTCATCTTTGGCCTGTCTGTGCTAGTGTCCTGCGGGATAAAAGAAATTCAGAACGAGTTCCTGAATATCTACGGCACGGAAACCGCAACCATCGCCATAAAGGATATTGCATGGAATAATCCGATATTCATAGATTCCGCAGGTTTTGTTCTGACCATTGACGGGAAGGAATATAATTCGGCCGGGATGAACGCCAGTAAGGTTACGTCGAGCGAGAGCTCAGTTGCAAAGATTTACGAATCAGGGGATTATGTTTTTCGTCTGGTTGATGAACTGAAGCCGGGATGGCATTTTCTATCCAGGCAGATTTTCATCGAATCAAAAAAGACAGTCGTTTTTAAAGTGAACCGTATTGTGCTTTTTTCAGGGGTGATCAGGAATCCCGTTTCGGAGATTTATCAGCTGACAGGAGGCAAATACGGATTGTCGTTCCGTTTAAAGCCGGAAAAATCCGGTAAGCCGGGCAATGGTTGCTTTATGCTGATTCAGAATCCTTTTGCTAAATATGAAGCTGCAGGTAAGTCGTTTAAGCTGTCATATGATGCCGAAATGAAGTGGAATCCGGCCAATGGACCATTCCCGACAGACAGGATGTGTGCGGGTACTTACCAACTGACAGGGAATGCTTACCGGCAGGATATGGCAGCAGAATGGGTTTACGAAACAGATCCGGCAGAATTTCTCGCTGGCGGGTCCAGAATTGATTATTCAGAAATTAAGGCTGTTACGGATTGTGCCCGTGCTTTTTTGGTTGGACAGCCGCAAAAGGGAGTCAGGGTACATGTGGGCTGGTGCGAGAATGACTACCAGATCGACATGGCGAAACCTGAAAATCGTGCAGAATATAAAAGGATGATAGACCAGGCTTCAGCAACCGGCTGTAATTACGTTCTCTACACGCCTGACCACAGTGTCATCAGTTCGTTAAAAGACAATGCCGATGCATGGGGTTGGGAAAGCCTTTTGTTTCTCAATATGGGACAGAAGATACGCAAGGGGGAGTGGATGCCGAAGCGCGATCCTATCCCGGCTGATATTCAGGATATTTTGAGTTATGCCAAAAGTAAAAATATCAAGCTTTTGGCTTATGCCTATCCTTCGCTTCCATGGATGCAAAATCCCGAATGGACCGAATGGAGAACAAAAATAGGCCAGAAGCCTGAAGGATATTTAACGGTGGATACAGGATTGCGCAGTTTTCAGGACTGGTGGGTGAATCTGCTGGTTGATTTTTACGAGTATACCGGAATTGGTGGCTATTCTTTTGATCATTGGTGGATGAATTATACCGATGATGCCGGTCTGGTTTCCAGTAAGTATCAGCAGTGGTTTGGCACCAGACGTATTTTGGAGGAATTGCGTCGCCGGGCCCCTGAAATGATTGTCGACGGAAGACAGCAATACCATGGTTTTGGAACCTGGACCTGGCTTGCGGGCACCTATCCGCATCCGCTGATGACTGATGAGCAGCCGGGGAGCTTTAATTCTATTCCAGACCTGAGTACCGACAGGGTTACTGCCGGTCGTCAGCGCTGGGTAGCCTGGCGGTTGATGACCCGCGATTTTACGCCGGTAGAGATCAGACCGGGTTTTATTACCCATCAAACCCAGCGGGAGGATTCAAAGAGGGTGATGCGCAGGGATCAATACCGCACCCGCGACTGGGATTATCTGGGCTGGAAGTTTAATATGATGTCAGCTATTGCCACGGCGCCATTCAATCATGTTGTGAATTATCTGCCGGCCAGGGATGAGCAGGAATTCAAAGCTTTCAGCGAGGCTGATAAATCGTTTTTCAAGAAGTGGATGGACTTCACTGATGCGAACAGGGAATATCTGAAAAATATCATGCCGATCATTGGTCAGCCTATGGTTGGCCGTTGCGACGGTACGAGTGCCATACTTGATAACAAGGGATATATCTTTCTTTTCAATCCCAATTACAGAAAGATGAATGCGGAATTTAAACTTGATGAAACCATTGGAATCACCAAAGATGGCAGATACCTGCTGACTGAGCTTTTCCCGGTGGAGGGGATGCATCCCGGGCAGGAATCAAACGGCTTTTTTGCGAAGGGTAATTCAGTGAGTATTTCAATGGATGGTGTAACTGCGCGGGTATTCAGAATTGATATTGTTGAAAAGTCATTTGCTGAGCCGGTGCTTTTCAATTGCAAAGGAAAGGTTACGGTGGCTGGCGGCATGGTAAAAATATCGGATGCAACCGGCCTGACCGGTGAATCTGTAAATGTGATGGTTGCACTGCCAAAGGGGAAAACAGCCAATAAACTCCAGGTGAACGGGAATGACCTGCCCTGTAAATTTTCAAGCGGATTATTAACATCAGCTATGAAATTTGCCGGATCAGATTTTCGGCAGGCGCAGCAGTTTGGGACATACGATCCTGCCTTTACCGGTGAAACGGTGGCTCAGGAGATTGTTATTCCTCAGCGGATTTTCACTCAGCTTGAAAATCGAAAAAAAGCCTGGCCAATTAATTATACTGAAGATGATCTGATTGCACCTTGGGTTGATCCATCCAGATTGCTTCTTTATGTTCAGATAGCTGAGCCTTATTGGACCCAGGGTGCCGGCAAGGAAATGAAGAAAGTCCCTATCCGGGCAACCGAGCTGAAGCTTGAGCTGGATGGCAAGCCCATTGTTCTGCGGGAAGCTTACAACGGGGTTTATCCGTTTGTCGAACGAACTAATCTCGGCTTCTTTACTGATATCTCAACGTTATCTCCGGATGCCCCTCACAAGGTGAAACTGACTCTTCCCAAAGGATTAAGACCGGGCCAGTTTCAGGGAATCTTCGTGGATCATGTTGAGAACGAGTATTCCTCAGTTCTTCAGAAGCCTGATCGCTGATGAATATGCGGATCCACAAGTGAGCCTGCAAAAGTAGATGCCTTCCGGTAAACCGCTGCCATCAAACTTTATCTGATGTTGACCCTGCTCTTCAACGGTTTCGGTCAGGGTTCTGATTTTCGCTCCGGTTATGCTGTATACTTCAATTTTTACCGGCGATCTCTTTGGCAGGTAATAGGTTATTGTAGTTGTCATGTCGAACGGATTGGGATAATTCCCGGCCACCAGAAACCCGGAATTAGTGATACTGATGGGCTTGACTGAAGAGGTGCCACCACCATCTGTTGTTTTGATAATTGTCCCGCCTAATCCTGCAGCCCAGCCATGGTTCTCATCAACAAAGGAAACAGACCAGAGGTCGTGCCCGACATTGGTGCCCTGCATGGACCAGGTTTCACCGGCATCCACAGTTTTTAAAATCGAGCCCTGATCTCCGACCACCCATCCGACGGAATCATTCAGAAACCTGGTTCTCCGAAAATACTGACTTCTCACGCTGGGCGGCATGACCACCGGATTCCAGCTTTGGCCGCCATTGGCACTCTTAAATACTTTTCCGCTGAAACCCACAATAATAAGACTGTCCAGATTAAACGCATGCACTGAAGTAAAGTTCGTTGTGGTGGATGTGTTGATCTGAGTCCAGCTTAACCCTCCGTCAATGGTTTTGAGGAATTTCCCATTCCAACCCGCAATATAACCGTTCATTCTATCGATAAACGCTATATCCTGGAGGTTGTTTGTTACTCCGCTGGGGTGAAGTTCCCAGGTAGAGCCACCATCATGAGTTTTATAGGTACTCCCGTTATCTGTCACGAACCATCCGTAATTCTGATCGAGGAAAAAGATCGAATTGATCAGACTCAGGAGTGGTGGCGTGGAAGTAGTGCTCAAAATTTCAACCCAGCTTTCTCCACCATTAGTGGTCCGGTATAAATTGCTGTTTGTTCCCGTAAAGCCGGTGGTTTTATTAATAAAGGACAGGCATCTGTATTCTTTAAGGTAAATAGATGGGTTTCTCGCTACCCAGGAGGCTCCGCCATCGGCTGTTTTCAAGATCGATCCGTTACTTCCCGCAGCGCATCCATGGAGTGAATCCGTGAACCAGATGTCATAAATATGATCTATGAACCCATCGGTTTTTATTACCCAGTCAATACCATTTTGTGATTTGGTGATTAGTCCGTAATCACCAACCGACAGATAAAAGGAATTAGCCTTCTTAACCACGGCATTCATTGACTCGAAACAGTTTTTTGGCAGGTAATAGACAGTGAACGTGAGCCCTCCGTCTGATGAAATATATATTTGCCCTGTTGCGCTGGTTATCATTATGGAATTTATATCTAAAATGCTGACGGTCATCAGCTGATAAGTGCTTGAAACGTTTATGAGGTTCCAGGTGGTTCCGGCGTCGGTTGACCGGAGAACTCTCCCGCCATAACTTACTGCAAAACCAAGATTGCCTAAGAACTTAACATCATTGATCGTTGTTGTTAAAGGTGTCTGGACAGCCACCCATGAGGCTCCGCTATTTGAGGAGTGTTGTATAATCCCGCCATCGCAACCGAGATATATAATTCCGTTTCCCTCTGAGAAAATGGATCGGATGGCTTTTGTTGAACCGGTTAGGGTGGTTGACCAATTGACACCGCCATCGCTGGTTGCATAAACAGAACCCATATATCCTCCAACCAGGCAGTTCAGGTCATCTTTTGTAAACAGGGAGTACAGGCTGTAGGGATTTCCGGTCGTTTGTTTTACCCAGGAAAGCCCGTTATCGGTTGTTTTCAGCACGGAACCCGGAACACCAACAATCCAGCCGGTTCCGCTTTCGTGGATCGAAACGCCCCACAGAATATTAGTGACTCCACTGTTTATTTTGGACCAGGTTTCCCCATTATCGGAAGATCGGAGAATCAGCCCGTTATAACCCACGGCAACGGCATAATTGTTACCAAAAATGGATACGTCATTTAACGTGTTTCCCTCTGGTTTCGGGTTTAGCCAGGTCCATCCTTTCTGACTGAATACGGCAGATGAAAGCATGCAGGACAGCACAAACAGGGCAGCTATTCGTTTCATATTTGTAAGATTAAAATCGGTGGTGTGATTCCGCAGGTTAAGATAGCTGTTTTTTGAATCAGTTTTTCAACAGCTTGATTGCCGAAGAAGAATTACTACCCCAGGTGCACCGGCAGAAATATATCCCGGCCGGTAAGCCTGATCCATCGAATTTAACCTGATGTTTGCCCGGGTCCTTTTCCTGATCGACCAAGGTTCTGATTTTAGACCCGAGAAGGTCGAAAATTTCTATTTTGACTGGCGTCCTTGTCGGTTGGTAATAGGTTAGCGTTGTTGTGTTGATAAATGGATTGGGGTAATTCTGGAATAATTTGTAATCCGTCTCAGTTCGGATGCTGGTTTCGTCGGTACCGCTTATTCCGCCGTTTGTGGTTCGAATCAAACCGCCACCCCCGGTACTGGCCCAACCATTGTTTTCATCGATGAAACTTAAATCGACAATACCTTGGGTAGTGTTTGATACCTGTGTAGCCCAGGTTACTCCGCCATCCGTAGTTTTGAGGATAGCTCCGTATTGTCCGGAAATCCACCCGGTTGTGTTGTTAACAAATATTATTTGGTAAATGTTTCCCATGAAGTAGCTAAGAGTGACCTCTGTCCACGTAGTTCCTCCATCAGATGATCTGAAGCATTTATCGCCGGCAACGGCTATCAGGTTTTGAAGGTCAAAAGCATGAAGAGAGTAAAAATCGTTTGTGATATTGCAATTGACAGGTTTCCACGTTACTCCGCCATCATTCGTATTTAAAACAACCCCGTGCCAGCCGGTTGCAATTCCGTTCCTTTGGTCGGCAAACCAGACTCCGGTTAAAAGTGGTGTTCCACTTACCGAACCCATTGACCAGCTGAGACCGCCATTGCTGGTTCGCCAGATCTGACCTTCACTAGTAGTGAACCAGCCAAAATTCGTGTCAACAAAATAGATTGTTCCTATGTATCCCTTTAGTGCCGGTGTGGTTTCATAACTTAGAACCTTGGTCCAACTGTTACCTCCATTACTTGTCCTGAATACTTCAGTGTTTGCGAGGGCGAAGCCGAGGTTGGGGTTTTTGAAATATAAAATATTGAGATAACCCCCATGTCAGACGGTCGGTAACACTGGTCCAGGAGTTGCCTCCATCGATGGTCTTATAGATTACTCCGTCGGTACCTGCAGCGAATCCTTTATTGATATCGGTAAACCAAGCCGTAAAACCACCGATTTGATACCCTTCGGTGACGAGCGTCCAGTTGGTGGTGTCGACAGACTTGTAGCTCCACCCGCACAAACCAACAGCAAGGTAATAATTATTTGGCTTCATGGCTAATGCAGATATCGCAGCATATACCAGCGAAGAATCACGCCATGGGGTTTTGCTATCCTTGGTGAATGTGATGCCACCATCGCTCGAACGCAAAAAATTATCGTAATAAGAGATTAAAACATGATTTGCATCGATAATCAGTACATCGGCCAAAGAACTGGTTGTGTTTATTGTTACAAGAGTCCAGGTATCTCCTGAATCTGTTGACCTGAGCAATTTGCCATAGGTTCCGAGGGCAAACCCCAAATTTCCCAAAAAGGAAATCTTGGAAAGCGCATTGGTAATCCCGGTTGATTTGATTGACCAAGTGGTACCATTATCTGATGATTTCTGGATAACCCCTCCGTCCTGCGCAAGGAAAATTACGCCAGAGCCATCTGTGAAAACGCACCTGACATGCTTGGTAGAGTTTGTACTCGTGAGTGTCCAGGTTTCCCCGCCATCTGCGGATTTTATTAATCTTCCATTGGATACGCCGATGTAACATTTCACTCCGTCGGGGGTTATGACGGAATAATAGAAACTTGAATTCCCTGTTGATTGCGGAGACCAGGTGAGGCCGAAGTCCGTTGTTTTAAGGACTGTGCCATAAAGTCCAACTATCCAGCCAGTTCCATTCTCGGCGATTGAAACACTGTTCAATGCTACTTTCGTCCCGCTGCTGATTTTGGTCCAGTGTTCGCCATTGTCGGTCGACCGGAGAATGAGTCCGAGCTCACCAACGGCCACCGCATAACTGGCACCGCAGATTGCAACATCGTAGAGTTGGTTTCCCTCGGGTTTTGGATTCACCCAGGTCCATCCGGATTGACCGAAAATTGACACGGTAATACAACCGTATACGATAAGGGAGAGTAGAAAGCGTTTCATAAATGCAAGTATTGGGTTATGGTGATTCTTCAACAATAAAAGTTAAGAAAAAAACGAATTCAAAACTCCTGATTGTCAAAAAAAATCTATCCTAAAGACTGATCTTCAAATAGAATCCGCCCCCACCTGAACCGCATAATTTAATGGCATACCTGCCGGAATCCAATCCTGATCTGGCTTCAGTAGCAATTTCCGGAGTAAAAAGGTTCGGAAACAGCTGTAGCTGGCATTCCGAGATATGGAGGATTTTTTCAAACAGCTGATCAAAATTTCCTTGCTCAATGGACTGGGTTATCTCATTAACCAGCGGAATATATCGATTTGAAAAGAGTTCGTTTTTAACAGCATCATTTAAATAGTCTGAAAGAAAATTTGTTACTCCAAATTTTGTCTTGCCTGGTATTCCGCTGTCGATGAGTTCGATATGTAAGTTTTTCCGAAGATCTTCCAATGAAATATCTGAGGTGGAAACTTTTCCCTTTCGTATAAAAACTGCTTTACCCAGATAGCTGACCAGAGGATCGATTCCGGAACTTTTAGAATGAAAGGCTGATTCAATAAACGCCAGCTCGCTCCGTATCGCATCTGGATTGGTGAGCCTGTTCTTTTGGTAGGAACTGTATATCGATGCAGTCAGGGCTCCTGAACTTCCTGTCCCGTAATTCCGGGGTATGTCGGATTGGAAGATAAGTCCGGCACTTACATCTGCAGCCAGTCGTTCAAAGTCAAGGATCCGGGCAGCCTCATCATGCTGCTGAGGTTCTCTGAGATAGTTCAGGAATTTCTGAAGGCCATAGTTGGAGTCGATAGCATCCTTTGAATTTACCCGGGTGGGCTCAGGAAATCCCAATCGCCCTGAGAACTGATTCAACGGAAAAGCGCACGCATCGGATCCTGCGAGAATTGAATACTCGCCGAAGAGCAGAATTTTGGCAGGAAAGGACGGTTTCATATCAGGTGTTTAAACTCGGGGTTTCTCTTTACATCCGTCTCCGATCCGGTCGTCGATCCAATTGCTGTTTTCGCAGTACTGCAGCAGGGAGCCTTCAATAAACCTGCGGATTTCTCCGGCTTCATCTTCCGGATAAAGCAAATGGATATTTGGGCCTGCATCGAGCGTAAAACAGAGGCTGCTGCCGGTATGGCTCCGATATTCACGGATCCTTCGGATGATTGAAATAGTGCCCGGTTCCATGAGGATCGGACCCCCTGAGGATGCCTGTATCAGACCGTGAAGTGTCATGGCTTCTTCTTCAATTATCCGCATGAATTCTTCCTGATTTCCGGACTTCAGGATGCCGATAAGCTTGTGCGTATTTTCCCCGGCACTTTTATACCGTTCTGCAGCATACGGATTTGATTCCATCAGTCCGTGACCGGCTGAGCTTGATAAACTTTTTACGCCGGAGCTGACGATCAGGATGGCATCCCGATAGGTTTTAAATATCGGATGAACACGATCGTTGATATTAATTGCAAATTCATTTGATGATCCTGCAACCGCCCCGGTGGCACCCCAGACGTTAAAGCCTCCAAAAACTGAACGGGCGGCACTGCCTGAGCCCAGCCGGGCGAGGGTAGAGGCATTCCGGTAAAACTCCAGGGGATCCGCCGGTTTCCCACTGATTTTTTCTTCAGCTCTTAAAAGACAGAGAACCATCGATGACATGAAGGATGCTGATGAAGAAATGCCGGAAGAATGAGGAAAATTATTGCTGCTTGAAATATCGAGATTGAAATTGCTTAAATATGGTAATATTTTGATAATCTTATCGATATAACTAAAAACCTTCCTTTCAAATAAAGGCTCCGGTTGTCCGTCGAACAAAAAGGAGTGTACCGGTGGGCCTGTAACCCTGGTCCATTTCATGACGGTTGTTGTGACGGAACGGGAAAGAGTCATGCTGACGGAGGGATTCTGTGGCAGCTGATCGCCCTGTTTACCCCAGTATTTTACAAGCGCGATGTTGGCGGGCGCGCACCAGATTGTTGAATTTTCGGATGTCATCAGTTATCGGATTATTTCGTTCCAGGAAAACGCCACGGTGTAGCCTCTTTCATCAAAATAGCGTTTGGTTTTCATGTAATCATTGGCTGAAGAAGCCATGATAAAATCACCTCCCCAGGCACCAAGAGATTTGACAGAACCGTCAAAATCAGGGAAAAGCAGCTCCTTTACGGGTTGTCTTTTAAGAATATTTCCCATGATGGATTCATGCCGGTCAATGAGGTTGTTGAAATGTTCAAGGCTTACAGAAGCAGCCATTTGCTCAGAAATTGCACTCACCTCTTTAATTTGGGTGTTCAGGTGTGCCTGATCAGGAATAAAGCGGTTGATTTCAACCGGAGTGTCCTGCTTTGATCCCAGGTAGATAAACACAAGGTGGTCGCTGAATCCGGGATTAAAGCGGATGGATTCAATTTCGGGATTCCCGATAGTCAGCCGGTAGAATAATGGGGTTTCCGATCTGGCGCAGGCAATGTCATAGCCCGAGCCTTCCGAGATTAAACTATTGAGTTCAAAAGGATCGATTTCAGCCCACCAGGCAACATTTGATATCAGGGTTGAACTGGATCCCCATCCCCAATCCCGATTAAAGTCCAGCTGGTTTTTTGCTGAATAGGTGCCCGGAACCACCAGAAATGCAGGGTTAAGGTTGCGTGCAGCATTGAGTAAATCCAAGAGTTTTATGGCGATTTTATCATTGCTTGTTTTTTTGATAATCAGGCTCTTGTTGAGAGAAAATTCTGCGTCGAACCAGGTTTCGGCGCCGTCCGAGGCTGACCATTTTATCAGGGTTTCTGCACCGGAAGAATACTCAATTTCCAATGTCTGGCCTTTGCGCAGCGGCAATGCCAGTGCTTTGGCTCCCTTAAGAACCAGGTATTCTCCGGTGAGCAGCAGCTTTCCGTTGGAATGAAATATGTGATGGTAAGGTTTTATGGTTTATGGTTTCAGTTATTGAGATTGCTTGCGGTGGTGCAAGGGCAGGTGACCAGCCTGAATTCCGGTGGTTGTCAAAGCTTTCAAAGCGGCAAAATTATTAGCCAACCCTGCAGATGCCGCAATTTGCATCAGTTCACCTGCATGGGGATTTCCAAGAATTTTGAGTGATGCTGCAGCCAGCGGGTGGCTCTTGGTTAATCCGCCAACGGTTCCGATGGCCATGGGAACCTCGAGAGTATATCGAAATATATTATTATCGGTTGATATCCTTGTGAGACCGGAGTAGTGGCCCCCGAGTGAGGCATAAGCATGGCCGGCTGCTTCAACGGCGCGAAAGTCATTGGCTGTGGCCAGAATTACCGCATCTATCCCGTTGTAAATGCCTTTATTATGAGTAACAGCACGGTAGGGGTCGATCTTGGCTATTTGCACTCCAAGCGAGAATCTTCGGGCAAAATCAGCGGGATCATCAACTCCCCTGATTCCTGCGAGCTCAGGGATGGTGCATTCAACGGTGCACTCGACCCTGCAGTCGGGAGTGTGATTGGAAAGGATAGACATGATCACCTCGGGATTGTTACCATCGTTAATAAATTCATTCAATGCGCTGCCAAGATCAGCTGCCATGCTTTCGAGACATGAATTAATGAAATTGGCGCCCATGGAATCCGCAGTCAGAAACGACACCCTGATCTGGTAATATCCTTCAATCAGATGGGTGAGGTTAATCAGCTCAATGCCGGTGATTCCGCCGCCACGATTCTCCATGCCCTCTGTCAGAGGCCCGGAGGAGGATCTCATCCTGGAGAAGATCGCCGGGGATGCACTCTTAATCTGGTCGGGATTTCCCAACCAGATGAAATGGATCTGTCCAATTTTAGTTTCGCTGATAACTCTGGTTCTGAAGCCTCCCCTTTCGGCCCAGAAACGGGCACTCCACGAGGCTGCAGCCACCACTGAACTTTCTTCCGTAACCATCGGAACGGCATATTCCCTGCCATTAATCAGGAAGCCGGGGGCAATGCTGTACGGGAGCGGAAAAGTGGAAACAACATTCTCTGTCAGATGCTCAAAAAGTGATGCCACCAATGGATCTTGCGGCTGAAAGGAGACCAGCAGATGGAGCGTTTCCTTATCCAAAAGTCCTTCTTCAACCAGCTTTTGCAGCTTGTCGGAAGTGCCAAGTTTTGAGAATCCTGTATGCCGCCCCAATTTTAATCCTCCGTTAAAGTGAGGTAAGCAAAAGCGATTTCCAATCCTCGGATCTGATTGAGTGTAAATTCCCTCAGCGTTTCATAATCTTCCCGGGCATATTTCAGAAACATGGATGCCTGGCCGTAAATTGCGGGAACCTGGCTCTTCCGGATAAAATAATAGCCATCCAGAAAGGTTTTTATTCCTCCCGATATGATGATCTGCTTAACCGGTAATTTCTTGTTTTCATGCACCAGCTTGTTCAGTGAACCGAGCATGACGTCAGCATCATTCCCGATGAGTGACAGAGGTTCGAGCATTTGCCGGATCTGCTGGTTACTGCGCTGCAGCTCCAGACTGGCAAAGTTGGTACCGCCGAAAGCGGCAAATTCAACAGCCTCCAGTGGCAGCGACATTAACTGGCGAAGGCTTTCGGGTCCCATGCCCTGGCCCACCTCTTTCACGATGACCGGAAAATTCACCTGCTCAATAAATTCTTTAATAATATCTATAGGTTTCTGCAGGATGACCTCACCTTCGGGTTGAAGCCATTCCTGAAGAGGATTTACGTGAATTATCAATCCGTCGGCTTCCAGGCGGTCAACCATTTCGGAAATTCGGTCGACTGTGTTGTTTGCCAACGACTTGCCAATCTGAACGATTCCCAGATTTGCATAAAAGGGTACCTCATCGCCTAAATATTTCCTGAGCAGAAAATGTTCAGGATACAAATTATCTTCCAGTAAGGTACGACAGGATCCGAGACCCATCCCCAGGCCAAATTCATTGCATACCCTGGCCAGGTTGCGGTTTATCAGCATGGAAGCTTCAGTGCCGCCTGTCATGCTGGAAATCCAGATCGGAACCCTCATGGTTTTGCCCAGAAAGGGGAAAGGCTTTAATATTCCCTGCGGATGGGCGCTCAGCAAAGGTTCGTAATTAAACCGGGTGTCCCTGGTTTCACGTAATGTTTGCGATTGCAGCGCCAGATCGATGTGTGCTTTTTTCTTGTCAGCTGACATTTTGTTCAATTATTTTATTCCTATGTGTCGGGATATGACTAGTTTGAGAATTTCTGATGTGCCTTCACCAATCTGAAGAATCCGCTGATCACGGTAAAAACGCTCGATAGGACTCTCCTTGATCAGGCCGTAGGCACCATGGATCTGGAGAGATTCGTCCGCAATTTCTTTCGCAATTTCAGAGCAATAGAGTTTAGCCATAGCAGCTTCTTTTCCAAAAGGAAGCTTTTGGTCCTTCTGCCAGCAAGCCTTATAAAGCATATTTCTTGCCAATTCGAGTTTCAATGCCATATCGGCCAGCTTAAATGAGATTGCCTGGAATTTGGAAATCGACTTGCCAAACTGGACCCTTTTCTCTGCATAGGTCATGGCCATCTCAAAAGCCCCCTGTGCCAGCCCAAGCCCCATTGCTGCAATCGAAAGCCTTCCTGAATCAAGAGTTTCCAGCATGATGTGCGGTCCCTGACCAGGCTGTCCGAGTGTATTGGAGATTGGCACCCGGCAATTATTAAAATATAGTTTACCTGTATCTGCAGCGCGCCACACCATTTTGTTGGTGATCGGCTCACACGAATATCCGGGCGCGTCACGCTCAACCATGATCACGGTAAGCTCTTTCCTTCCGTCCTTCATTCCAGTAACAGCCTGAATGGTTGCTCCGGCCGATAGTGAGGAGGCTGAATTGGTAATGAATATTTTCTGCCCGTTGATTACCCAGTCATTGCCATCCCTGATAGCTTCAGTCTCGGTATTATTTGCATCGGAACCTGCATTGCGCTCTGTCAACCCGAAAGCCCAGAGTCTGGAACCGCTGAGCAGTCCCGGAAGAAACTTCTGCCGTTGCTCTTCAGTTCCGTATTTCACAATCGGAGCCAATCCCAGCGAATTCTGTGCGGCAATTGTTGCCGCCTGTGATCCGTCAATACGGGCTAGTTCTTCAACAGCAATTATATAAGATAGCGTATCAAGATCGGATCCGCCATATTTTCCGGGTACTGTCATGCCGAGTAGGCCGAGCTTTCCCATAGCAGAGGTCAGCTCCTCAGAAAAAGTTCCGGTCGCGTCCAGTCCGGCAGCTTTGGGGCCGACCGAATTTTCCGCGAAATCCCTGATTTTCAGTCTGAAATTCTCATGTTCAGCGGTAATCAGTGGATTTATATAGATGTAAGTCATTGTTCGTTTTTTAATTAATGTCAATTTCCATGATCACCTCATTCAGTCTTACTTGTTGCCCCTCCTTTGCACGGATTGCGCCGATTCTGCCTGTCGTTGCTGCAAGCAGGAGGCTTTCCGTTTTCATCGATTCAATAATGGCCACGATATCTCCCTTGGAAACCATCTCTCCCTGATTCACTGTAAACCGGATCAATATTCCTGGTATGGGCGCAAAAACGAGTGATTCAACCAACTCTTTTTGCTTATCACCCATATCTGGCCGGTTGCCGGGTATTCTTGTCAGTGCAGGTTCTGTGAGCTGATAGGTAAATCCTTCAGCTGATAACCATACTGACTTGTCGGGATGTATGAAACAAGTAACCCTGCCATTTGGTTCTTGACAAATCAATTCTGGCGTAAAACGACGTATTTTACCGTTATATTCAAATGTTTTACTTCTTATTTGCCGCCAAAACCCTTCGGTTGACCATGGATTTATTGCAGAATCGATATTGCAATTCTTTGGTGAGGTAAGTGTTAGGAATGCAGCTTCGTACACAGAATCAGGCACCACCGATTTGTTGGTTTGAATGGCATGATTTATTCTTTCCGCATGTTGTTCAATAAAGCCGGTGCTGAAGGACAAGTCAGTAAAATCCGGATGCCGCAGGATTTCTCGGATGAAATCTCTGGTAGTTTCCACTCCATGTACAATAATCTGATCCAGGGCTGTATGCATCTTTTTCATAGCCTTCAGACGATCCTGGTCATGCACGATAACTTTTGCAATCATGGAATCAAACCTGGGGGAGACCTCAAAACCGGCACCAACGGCATGTTCAACACGGATGCCATCACCTGTGGGAATACCGAAATGAGATACTTTTCCAGGTCTGGGATCGAATCCTGAAGCCGGATCTTCCGCGCATATGCGGCATTCAATGGAATGACCCGCTGGTCTGATATCCGATTGATTCATGGAGAGCCTTTCTCCTGCAGCCACACGTATCTGTTCTGTCACCAGATCAATTCCTGTAACCATTTCGGTAACCGGGTGCTCCACCTGAATTCGGGTATTCATCTCCATGAAATAGTGATTTCCGAAAGAATCCAGCAGAAATTCCACCGTTCCCGCGCTATCATATCCGGAGACTTTTGCCAGTCTTACTGCATCTGAGAGAATTCTGTTCCGTTGCTCTTCGCTCAAAGAAGGCGAAGGACACTCTTCGATGATTTTCTGATAACGGCGCTGAATGGTGCACTCCCGTTCAAACAGATGAACCAGGTTGCCCTGTTTGTCGCCGATGACCTGCACTTCAATATGCTTTGCTTTTTCGATGTATTGCTCAATAAAAACAAAGGGATCCCCAAAGAAATGCGCTGCCTCAAGTGAAGCGATTTCAACTTGTTGCTTAAACTGACCGGGATCCTTTATGATTCGCATGCCTCGCCCGCCGCCACCACTGACAGCTTTTACCAGAACCGGCCAGGCAAACCGGGAAACCATTTTTAATAATTCAGCCGGCGTTCCGCTGATGGCCTCCAAAACTGGCACTCCTGCAGATATTGCATGAATTCGCGAAGATTCCTTGCCCGACATTCGCATCATAACTTCGGGTGAAGGACCAATCCAGATTATATTATTTTCAATGCATTGGCGGGCAAATTCCACGTTCTCAGCCAGGAATCCATAGCCCGGGTGTATGGCATCGGCCCCGCACTTTTTTGCGATTTGGATAATCTGATCACCGTTCAGATAAGTTGAGGTTAAACCCGAGCCTGACAATTTATGCTTCTCAACAGGGGTTTCCAGATAGTCGAGTCCGTAATCCGCCTCTGACCAGATAACAGCAGGCACAATACCAAGCTGATCAGCGGATCTGATGATTCGGTTCACGATTTCTCCCCGGTTGGCAATGAGTATTTTCCTGATCATTTTGTCTTATTCAAAAATTTGGTCAGAAGTTCTTGTGCTTCATTGCTTTGCTTAAGCGCAGAGATGCTGTTTACATAAATTTCGGAATTCACGTCAGACATCGCAGTGCGTGATACCCTCCATAATCGTTTGATCTCCCGAAGAGCACCAGCCGGAAGGTTGGTTAATATATTGATCAGCTTGTTCAGCTCTTCCTGCATTTCATCAGGTTCGGTCAGCTGATCCGACAATCCGGCACTAAGCGCTTCAGCCGCACTGAATGATTGCCCTGTCAGCATAAATTGTTTAATCTTTATTGATTGTGAGCGTTGCTGCACGTATGGCAGGATAATGGCAGGCGCAAGTCCCAGCCTGACTTCTGAAAATCCGAATACTGAATTTACTGAGGAAAATACCCAGTCGCTGCAACCCAGAATACCTATAGCTCCGCCGAAAACTGCACCCTCTGTCACTGAGATCACCGGTGCCGGGTAATGGTCCAAAGTCTTCATCAGATTGCTTATCAACCGGCTATCAGTAAGATTTTGTTCCTGATTGTTTGATCCGCTCTTCCTCATCCAGTTAAGGTCGGCGCCAGCACTGAAGTTGCCGCCTTTTCCCCTGATCACCAGAATACTGATTTCCGGATCTTCAGAGAATGAGTTCAGCGCTGCAATCAATTCGTTTATCATTTCAGGATTGATCGCATTCCTGACTTCAGGCCGGTTCAGTACAATTGTGCTAACTCCCGGACCGCTGGTTATCTCTATAAATTTTTCCTTCATCATCTCATCATCTCATCATCCGTTTAAACCCGCAGGCTATTGATATCGGTTTTCAATTTCACATCCTGTAGATGCCGGGTTTAAATTCAGGGATATCATTTCCGGCAACAGCTGCCAGGCTCAGTCCGAGTACGGTGCGTGTTTCAACCGGGTCGATAATGCCATCATCCCATAGTCTGGAAGTACTGTACCATACAGAGCTTTCTGATTCATACTGTTCAAACAGTGAGTCTGAAGAGATTTTGTCTTCTGTATTCCCCTTGCTGCTCACAGATTGCAGTACCTGTGATGCCTGCTGACCGCCCATGACCGATATTTTTGCATTTGGCCAGCAGTAGAGAAATCTGGGACTAAAAGCCCTGCCTGCCATCGCGTAGTTCCCTGCACCAAAGGATCCGCCAATTATGACAGTAATTTTTGGAACGGTACTGTTAGCAACCGCATTCACCATCTTAGCGCCGTCTTTGGCAATCCCTCCATGTTCATATTCCCTGCCAACCATAAATCCGGCTATATTTTGCAGGAAGACCAGCGGGATTTTCCGCTGATTGCATATTTCGATAAAGTGCGTACCCTTTAATGCTGATTCTGAGAATAGGATTCCGTTATTGGCAACAATGCCCACCGGATATCCCATGATTGAGGCAAATCCGGTAATCAGGGTGGTTCCGTATCCGGCTTTGAATTCATGAAACCGGCTGCCATCAGCAATCCTCGCGATCACTTCCATGGGATTCGCGACTGTGCGGCCATTGGCTTGAAATACGCCATACAACTCACTGGCAGGGTAGGCGGGTTCTTCAATATTTTTTATTGGAGGATCGTAATCCTTCTTTGGATAGGTTTCAAAAATGTTTCTGATAATTTTCAGTGCATGCCGGTCATCTTCGGCGAGATGATCAGCTACTCCGGAGCGGGTGGTATGTACATCAGCTCCTCCGAGCTCCTCGGCGGTGATTTCCTCTCCGGTTGCAGCTTTCACCAAAGGCGGACCAGCCAGGAATATGGTAGCCTGATTTTTTACCATGATTGTCTCATCGCTCATTGCCGGGATATATGCCCCACCGGCAGTACAGGATCCCATCACTGCTGCTATCTGAGTTATCCCTGCGGCTGAAAGCCTGGCCTGCAGATAAAATATCCGTCCGAAATGATCGCGATCGGCAAAAAGGTTTGCCTGTTCGGGAAGAAAGATGCCTCCTGAATCCACGAGATAAACGGCCGGAAGCCGGTTCTCCAGCGACATATCAAGTGCCCGGAGATGTTTCTTTATCGTTTCCTTTACATAGGTGCCGCCCTTAACGGTGGCATCATTGGCGATTATGACGGCCAGACGCCCGTGGATACGACCGATTCCTGTTATGATGCCTGCACAGGGGAATTTATCATCGTATTGACCCAGGGCTGCCAGGGTCGAAAATTCGAGAAATGGAGTTCCATGATCAACCAGCAGGTCGATACGTTCCCTTGCCAGCAAACGTCCCCTGGCGATATGACGCTCCACATACGGATCGGCATCACGAAACATCACCGACTTCAGCAGGCTCCTGTAATCCTGCGCTGCCTGGCCATTTGCTGATACATTGGCAAGAAATTCCTCTGAATTATTATCGATCTTACTGGATAGTCTGAACATTGCTCCGGATAAAACTTACCCAAGTAACTATTCAGGGGGTGGTTTTGTTTAACCAATGAAAAGATATCCCTTGCCTTTGATCGTTTGGATTTCAATGGTAGGATCAGACGACAGATAGGTTCTGAGTTTGCGGATATATACGTCGAGGTTGCGGGAATTGAAAAAGGAATCATCACCCCAGACGGATAACAGCAGTTCCCGCCGGTCTGTCACCCTGTTCAGATTGGCGCACAAAAGGCTCAGAACCTGCTGATCGCGTTGCGATAGCTTAATTATTCCAGAAGCCGAATGTAACTCGTATTTATATGGGTAAAAGGTAAAAGAACCAAGTTTGATCTCCCGGTTATCAGGGGTAACATGACCATTTGAATTTTTAAGGTTCAACTGATTTTTTATCCTGATGATCAGCTCCTCAATGCTGAAGGGCTTACGAATATAGTCAGTTCCTCCTGCCTCAAACCCTTTAACGAGATCTGCAGTGGTGGTTTTTGCTGTAAGGAAGATAATGGGCATATTCTGATGTAATCCCCTGATCTGACGGCAGAGGGAATATCCATCAATATTGGGCAGCATGATATCGATTACGCAGATGTCCGGGTTGAAACTGTTGAAGCGGTTCATGACTTTGGCGCCATCAGTTTCCCATACAACCTCAAAGCCCTGATCCTCGAGAGTTTCCTTTACGATTTTACCGAGAAATAGCTCGTCCTCTACATATAGAATGCTCGTAGTCATGAAGTTTTCAGGGGAAATGTAAGGGTGAACAGGCAACCGCCCTTTTCCTGGTTTTTAACCGCTATCGAACCTCGATGCTGGTTCATCACCAAAGCTGCAAAGCTGAGTCCCAAGCCGTATCCTTTTATATTATGTGTATCACCGGTGGGGACCCTGAAAAACTTATCGAAAACTTTTCCGAGATATTCTTTGGGAATACCCGGGCCGTTATCGCCCACTTCCAACAAAACTGAACCTTTATCCTGCCTTAACCGGATGGCTATTTCAGGGGCTTCATTCCCATATTTCAGGCTGTTGTCAATCAGATTGATCAATATTCCCTGGAAATAAAGTGGATCGACCATTATTAAGCCGATGGGTTCCGTTGAATCGAAGCTGATTCTTGCATTTCGTGCAGTCAGGCGGGGTTCCAATGTGACCAGTGCTTTATCGATCAGTTCTTTAAGATCGGCCGGCTGCGGCTGAATTAAATTGTTTTGTTCACCGACAAGCGATTGATCCAGAACCTTACTGATCAAGTGATCTAAACGGTTCATCTCCTGGGTGGCCATATCAAGATAATCGAGCGTGATGGCTGGATTATTGACCTTGTCGAACGTTTTAAGCGCCTCCAGAGCTACTTTAACGGTAGATACTGGCGTCCGGAGCTCGTGTGTAATATTGCTCACGAAATCGCTCCGGAGGCTGTTTAACATCATCTGGCGTTTAAGACTGCGATTGGTGAAATAGAATGCCGAACCGGTAAGCAACAGTAATATGAATCCAAAAAGGATTTGCGGACTCATTCTGCCAACCAGATAAGGTGACTCGTTTTTAACCAGAACGGCCGGTAGCTGGCCCGGCATCATCCCGGAGAAGTACAGGTCAGATTCATGGGCATTTGTTGCCTGGCTTAATGAATCGGATTTCCAATGGAGAGAAATGCCCATATTTTTCGCCTCCGTTTTTTCTGTGAAGAATTTCTTGAATAAAACAGAATCGAGTGCCAGGGGAAATCCCATCCGAACTGAATTATTGTTGGCAGTGGTATCTCCATTATGATTGATTATCAGCTTAACGCTTCGGATCAGCATATCCTGCTTTCGTGTTGAAAAGGCTAATGCCGCTGCCTTATGAGGCCCTTTTCCCGTTATGCTGTCAAGTTTTGCTACTTCGACAACCGTATTCTCCGTGTATCCGTTGTTGCTGAAATAGGCTGATCTGGTTGCCATTTTTGGCAGGCAATTGACCAATGTGTCTTTTTTACGGTCTGCTGATAAGGTTATGGTAACTGAGTCGTTAAGGGCAGGTTCAATTACAGTGCTAAATACAACGCTGTCCATCACCTGATTGAGTGATTCGTCATAAATACGTGAGAGGTCATCGCGGAGAACATCCTTCTCATCCTTGTACTGGCTCCTCAGCCAATAGACCACGAATCCGGTCAGCATGAGCTGGCTGAAAACCATCAGGATCGGGATCCACTTTATTTTTTTAATATTCAGCATCTTGTTGTTATGGTACAAATATAGGGGTGTCAAATCGAATCCCCGGCAGGCATTAACCTTTATTAACCTTGTTTTTGATGTTGTTAACCTGATAATTAGGTGGAGGCTGTTATTTTTGACAAAAATTATTAACGAATGAAATCAATTATTCTCATCAGCACTGGTTTATTGGCATTCACCATGCTGGGCGCACAGAGCGATCCGGCAAAAACAATCAAGAGCGGTAAAGTTGTTTACGAAGAGACGATGAAAATCGAGATTCATCTGGAAGGCGATGCTGCAGCTTTGGCAGCATCATTCCCTAAAGAGCGTAAAAGCAAAAAGTCGCTGATCTTTAATGAAGGGGCCTCATTATATACCAATGTTAAGCAGGAGGAACCTACGGCGGAGCAGGTTTCTGGTGAAGGAAATACTATGGTCATGATGAGAATGATGGAGCCCGACAATAAAATGTATACGGATTTCGCCGCCGGGAAGCAGATCGAACAGCGCGAGTTCATGACCCGCATGTTCCGGATCGAAAAAGAGCTGGGTGTATCAGATTGGAAACTGACTGGCAATACAAAAGATATTCTGGGTTACACCTGCCAGGAAGCCATCCGTATGAGTAAAGACACCACTGCGATTGTGGCCTGGTTTGCACCTGCATTACCTATCCCTGCAGGACCGGGTGAATACCTGAATTTACCAGGAATGGTTCTGTCCGTTGACCTTGATAATGGAAAACGTACCATAGTAGCCCAATCCATCGAGCCTGCTGTTGTCGATAATAAAATGCTTGCAAAACCTAAAGAAGGTAAAAAAACCACCGAAGCCGAATTCAAAAAGATCGTCGAAGACAAGATGAAGGAAATGGGTGGTCCGGGTGGTAATGTCAGAGGAGCCGCTGGTGTTCAAATGTTGATGAGGATTGATAAATAGTACGCAGTCTGCAGTCCACAGTCTAACAGTCTTCAGTTGGCAGACGGGGGTTCTATGATTAACCCCGGTCTTCAGACCGGGGATTCTTACCTAACAACTAATTCAAACGATGAAACGATATCTGATAATAATAATGGCAGGCTTGTGCATGTCGATGACCTCCATCGCCCAATCAGCCAACCTCACCGGAAATATAATTGGTGATCAGGGTGTTCCGCTGATTTCGGCAACGGTGGTGCTCCTGAATCCGAAAGATTCAACTTTGGAATTCTTTGGGATCAGTAACGAGAAAGGTCATTTTGAAGTTAAAAGCGTAAAAGCCGGAAATTACCTCTTGCAGGTGGCCTATCTGGGATATCAGTCGTTTTATCAGAACATGAATTTTCCTTACGGTCCTGACAATGACTTTGGGATCGTTGCCTTAAAGCCAAAAACTGTTGATCTTAAAGAGGCCCAGATCGTGGGTGAATATGTTCCGCTTGTTATACGGCATGATACCATCGAATTCAATGCCAAGGCGTTTAAAACCCGATCGGACGCCAATGTTGAAGAGTTGTTGAAGAAATTGCCGGGGATTGAGGTTGACAGGGCAGGGAATATCAGGGCATTGGGCAAGGATGTTAAAAAGGTATTGGTTGACGGGAAGGAGTTCTTCGGGAATGATCCTAAAATAGCCACCAAGAATCTTCCGGCCGATGCTATTGATAAAGTACAATTATATGATAAGCGGTCGGACGTAGCCGAATTTACCGGGATAGATGACGGTACACGTGATAAAACGGTCAACCTGATTCTTAAGGAGGATAAAAAGAAAGGTATTCTGGGAGACGTTACAGCCGGAGCAGGGGCCGGGGATGTTTCGGCATCCGGGGGCAGCGGCAAATATTATCTGGGCAGCGGCAAGGCATACCGTTTTACCGATAAAATTCAGGCTGCAGTCATGGGAATGGTCAATAACGTGAATCAAACCGGATTTTCCTTCGGCGACTATATGAGTTTCAACGGAGGCATGAGTGCCATGGGAGGCGGGGGTGGTGCGATCATGATCGGAGCAAGCGGAGGAGGCGGTTTGCCAATTAATTTTGGACAACCCGAGAGCGGGCTTTCAGCTTCAGGAGCCGGTGGAGCCAATTTTTCCTATTCCTGGGCTAAGGATCGGCGTGTGTTTGCCAGCTATACAATGACAGGCTCAAACAGGAAGCTTACTGAATCCTCCACAACGAAGAATTTTACTCCGGAAAGATCCTTTATGGAAGATCAGTCGGCCAATCAGGTCCAGCGTGATACCTCACACAGTATTAATTTCGGTATGCGCAACCGCATCGATTCCACTCAAACTATTATCGTGAATGGAAATATTGGCTTCTCAAATGCATTTTCACCGAGGAATTCAATTACCAATGCCCTCGAAAATGATTTGCCAATTTATAGCCTTAGCCGCACCAGCACTGGTAAATCCCGTTCTTTATCAGGAAGTGCCAGCGGATCATGGCTGAAGAAATTCAACAATAAACGCTCGATTTTTAAAATCGGCGGCGATGGTAACTATTCAAACAGTCTGTCGAATTCAATGTACAATAACTCAACAAAATATTTTCTGCAGTCCAGTCCTACTGATGTGAGACAGTTCCAGGATATTGGCAATGATAACGTGTCTGTATCGGGATCAACCTCCCTGACACAAAAGGTAAAAGGGCTGCTTTTCATTGAACCCGCATTGCGCATAGGATCAAGCAACGATCATTATAACAGGACTCAGGGATTGCCCATTGCTGATGGCAGGCAGGTTGATTCATTGTTCAGCCCTGATTTCAGAAAAGTTTACCAGTGGATGCGACCGGAAATCACCCTGACCAGAAATTCAGATAAAACCCAGTTTTCTGCCGTTCTCGGAATGGAAAGCGGAAAGATTCAGACCACATTATGGGATCAGTCACCGTTGGACAAAGTTCACCTCTATTTCACTCCCCGGTTGCAGTGGGAATATGAATACAAAACCGGCCGCAGGCTGAGCTTTTTCTATCAGACCAGCGTCAATACCCCTTCAACCAGCCAGCTGCTGCCGATTGCCGAAAACAGCAATCCGATGGCCATTTCTTATGGTAACCGCAATCTGAAACCAGAATATTCGAATAATGTTTATTTGAATTGGCTGATATTTGATCAGTTCAGCTTTACTTCAATGATGAGCGGAATAGATGCAGGATATACCATCGATAAAATTAACTGGGCCAGGACGGTTGACTCGCAATTGAGGCAGACCATGACGCTGGTGAATGTGAAAAATGATTACAATGCCTCAGCCAGGATCGATTTTTCGACTCCCATCCGAAAACTGGGTGTGAAGATCAACCTGAACCTTCGGGAGAGTATGAATCAGGGAATCAGTCTGGTAAACGGCAATGAGAATAAAAATACCAACTTTACCCATAAAGCCTCTTTAACTATTGATAACCGCAAGAAAGATAAGTGGGATGTGATGGTCGGAGGTTCGGTTCAAATGACCGATGCAAAATATTCCATCCAGAACAGTTTGAATAACAGATATGTAAACCTGGCTGGATTTACGGAGATGCGTTATAACCCAACCGAGAAGTGGAACTTTGGTTTCAAGGCTGATGTCACGAATTATACCGCCCAGAGTTTTGATAAGCCGATCCTGATTCCCTTGCTCAGCTGCGACATTACCTTTTATTTCCTGAAGAACAACCGTGGGGTGCTGACATTGAATGCCATGGACCTTTTAAACAAGAATACCGGCATCCAGCGCATCAGCGAACTAAATTATCTGCAGGAACGGCAAACCAATATGCTCGGACGTTACGCGATGCTGACCTTTAAATACCGGCTCAACAAGATGGGTGGAAGCACCCAGCATGGCAGTGCATTCAGCGTGAAAATCGACAGGTAGTCTTCAGTATTCAGTCCTCAGTCTGCAGCAGCAATTGGTACCATCGGAGAGTTGTCATCCCCGCGAAGGCGGGGACCCCGTCGCATACCATGGATTTAAGGCGGGGATCCCGACACCCGAAACCTAAAACCCTACTATTACCGGCAGGTGATCCGAAAGGTAGTTCCCCTGATAGCTTTCGTTATTCGTTTGGTAGCTTTTAACGGGTTTTGTTTTTCTTACATAGATAAAATCGATACGTTCGCCCGGTTTACCTGAGGTAGGGAATCCGGTGAAAGTATATTCAGGTCCTTTCGGAGCTGTGGCTGATAATATTCTTGCATCCTGAAACCCGGCACCTGTGATAATCGGGTAGGGGGTATCTGTTGGAGTGGCATTGAAATCACCTGCAATAATTACCGGATGGTTACCGGCGAGTGAATCTGCGGAATGTACCAGCAATTTTGCACTCATTATACGCGCAGTCACACCAATATGATCAAAATGGGTGTTAAAAACAAAAATGGTATCCTTTGATATGCCTGCGAGGGCAACCCAGGTCACCATACGGGGGCAGACTGCATCCCAACCCAGTTTGCCTGGAATATTTGTAGTTTCGGAAAGCCAGAAGTATCCGCTTTTAACCAGTTTGAATTTATTTTTCAGATAGAATACAGGAACATATTCACCTTTTTTTGCGCCATCATCCCGGCCAACACCGGCCCAGGCATAACCGGGGAGCGCCATGGCAACGTCATTTACCTGTCCGTCGAGTGCCTCCTGCAAACAAAATATGGCCGGTTCGACATCCTTCAGGAGCGAGAAAACTTTCTCTTTTCGGTTGGGCCAGGCATTAACGCCATCACCCGGATTATTGTATCGGATGTTCCAGGTCATAATTTTCAGATCGGAACCGAAGCCGGCCATCGACATACTAAGGAGCATCAGAAGGAGAGCGTTTTTCATTTTAAATGGAGGTTGTCAATTCTGCAAAATAATAAATATTCAGGACGTGATGTTAATTGACTAGAAAACAATACCTTTGCGGCCGAATTAAAATAATGGCTTTCAGGCATTTTGCCTTGGGGCCTAAGGAGAAAATTGATGAATTTATTTGAAGAGTTCGGCTTGCGCAAAGAGATCCTCCGCGCTATCACCGACATGGGTTTTGAAGAGCCCACCCCCATACAGGCAGAGACTATTCCCTACCTGTTAAAACCGAATGCCGATATGATTGGTCTGGCTCAGACCGGTACCGGCAAAACTGCCGGATTCGGGTTGCCGATTCTGCAGCAGATAGATTTTGGACAGAAAACTATTCAGGCACTTGTCTTATGTCCGACCCGCGAATTATGTATGCAGATCACAAAGGATATGCAGAATTTTTCGAAATATATTCCTGAATTCAAGATTGTTGCCGTATATGGCGGTGCCAGTATTCAACCACAGATCCAGGCTTTAAAAGCCGGTGTTCATATGGTTGTGGCCACTCCCGGACGTGCAATGGACTTGCTCAAACGGAAACTGCTCAAGGTCCAGAATGTTAAATGGCTGGTTCTTGACGAAGCAGATGAAATGTTATCGATGGGATTCAAGGATGATCTCGACACCATTCTTGGAGACACCCCGAAAGAAAAGCAGACCATGCTTTTCTCGGCTACCATGCCGACTGAAATCCGCGAAATTGCCGGGAAGTACATGCACGAGCCGGTGATGATATCCGTGGGTAAAAAGAACGCAGGTGCTGATAATGTTCAACATGAATATTATGTCGTACATGCCAAGGATCGTTACCAGGCCCTTAAGCGGGTAGTCGATCTTTATCCTAAGATATATGGCATCGTTTTCTGTCGCACCCGTGCTGAAACGCAGGATGTGGCTGATAAGCTGATGAGCGAAGGTTATAACGCCGATGTTCTGCACGGTGATCTTTCTCAGGCTCAGCGTGATTTTGTCATGAGCCGTTTTCGGCAGAAGCATGTTCAGCTTTTGGTTGCTACCGATGTGGCAGCAAGGGGTTTGGATGTGAATGATCTGACTCACGTCATTAATTATAACCTTCCGGATGAGCTGGAAGTTTATATACACCGCAGTGGCCGTACAGGCCGTGCCGGAAAAGCCGGAACATCCATATCCATTATCCACACGCGTGAACCACAAAAGGTTACACAGCTTGAGAAACTTCTGAGTAAGAAATTTATCCGGAAACAAGTTCCGAGTGGCATCGAGATCTGTGAAAAGCAGCTTTTTAATCTGATCGATAAAGTGGAAACTGTTGAAGTAAACCACAGCGAGATTGATCCTTTCCTCGAAGGTATTTTTGCCAAGCTCAGCTGGCTCGAAAGGGATGAGCTGATTAAAAGGTTTGTCTCGGTTGAATTTAACCGTTTTCTCTCCTTTTATGAAAATGCTCCTGACCTGAATGCCAATATTCATGATCAGAAGAGTCCGCTCAGCCGCGATAACAGATCACGTTCCGAACGTGCAGCTGAACGCATGCAATTCTCCCGGATTTTTATAAACCTCGGGACAAAGAATAACATGAATCCGTCCAATATTATCGGACTGATCAATGACAGAACAGGCAATAAATCCATTCAGATCGGCAAGATCGAGATGATGAAGAAATTTGCTTTTGTGGAAGTTGACAGCCGATTTGAGCGCGAAGTAATGAATTCATTCCGCGATTGCACTATTGATGGAGTTCGTGTTACCGTTGAACTAAAAACTTCAGAAGGTCCAAGAGAACCACGATTTGAAGATTTTCCGCGTCCGAAAAGAAAATCGAACCGGAACGATCAGAAGAGATGGTAATTAATCAATTTGCTAATTTGCTGATGTGCCAATTAAAAAAATCCATTTTTACATTTTTTAACATTAGAGGATGTAACAATGAGCAGGTTTCTTCGTCTTATAGTTATAAAAAGAGATAACGTTAATTAACAGAAATTACATCTGGATAGGACAACAAAGAGGTTAATTTGTAACGAAGATATTAGAAGAAACTGCAAAGAGTAAGTGTTTGTTTTTCGAAACAGTCCCGATTAGCCGGCTCTAACAAGCCGGCTTTTCTTTTTGTTAAAAACGGAGTTGGATCCTATTAACAAATCATTAACGATAATGTCTGTAATATTCACATTGTTTAACACTTACAGATGTAACATCTCCCCGTTTAAAGCGTCTTAGATATAGAAAACAGAACTCAAAATCTTTAAAAAATAACAGAGATGAAAGCATTAAAAATTATCAAACTGACGGGGATTATTCTCCTGGGCATGGTTGTGGTGAACCAACTGGAAGCCAGTGCTCCAATTGCTCGCAAGAGTGCAAAAGAAGTTATTACACTAACGGTTGACAAGCCGGTCATTGAGTATATGGCAAAAGCCGCTGCAGAGAGAATTGACGCATCTGATATATATAGGATGCAAAAAATGGCATTCCAGATTGATCACCTGAAGATTTCCTTCTCCGATGCAGATGCAAGCGATTATGTACTCAGATTTAAGCCGATCGATGAACAGGGATTAGAAGCGTGGATGTTTAACGAAGGATATCTGAAATCCACCTCCGAAAATGAGGTTGCTCCCATACAGTCTATCAGCGCCAGGATCGAAAAAAACAATAAGAGTATTTTTCAGGCAGCGAGGAAAGATATAACGCTGACCCTCGACAAACCGATTATCGATTTTCTCAAGAATATCTATGATAACCAGATGAGCGCAGGTCAGATTGTAAGATTACAGAAACTGTGCAGCAAGATTGACCATGTCACGGTTTCCTTTATCGACAAAAATGCCAGTGACTATGTTTTAAAATTCAAGCAGCTGGACAATCAGGGTTTGGAAGAGTGGATGTTTAATGAAGGGTACATTGTTGCAACACCTGATGTTGAAACTCCTTCAGTGGACACCATGACTATTGATTCTTTCCTTAAGCTGCAAAACTGATAACGTTTATTAACAGTATTTATATCTGAGTAAGATTGGGATGGCCTTTATTTGTGATATAGATATTAGATGATACTGCAAGATGTAGTGTTTGGTTTTCGAAAAAGTCCCGATCAGCCGGCTCGCAAGAGCCGGCTTTTCTTTTGGTATTCAGTGAAGAAAGCCGCGTTAACAAATCGTTAACGAAAAAGCCTGTAATCTTCACATTCTTTAACGTTTACAGATGTAACTATGGCGTTGCAGGATCGTCTTAGTATTAGAAACAAGATTAGAAACTTAAAAAACAAAATACAATGAAAACTTTAAAAATCTTAAAACTGACAAGTGCTATTCTTCTGGGAATGCTTTTAACAAGCCAGGTGGAAGTCGTCGGACGTACCCACGGTATTAAAGAAAGAAAGGCAATCATCCTTTCTATTGAAAAACCGATCGATGAATTAATCGCAAAGTTTACTGTCCGGTTTGACACCGAAGAACTTTCCATGATTGACAGGAGTTTGGAAGCATGGATGTTTGATGCAGGCTATCTGAATTTAGGCGCTGAAGCCCTTAGCGAAGTTCCTGTTCCCTGGATGGAAAAAATGCGCTTCACCTATGTTTCTGAAGTAGCCAATGAGATTGAATTTGATTCTGAAGCTGATGTAACTGTTCCATGGCTGGAAAACATGCATTTCGCCACCGAGAGCGAAGACTTAACCGAGGTTCCTGTACCATGGCTGGAGAATATTCATTTTACTGCTCCAACGGTAACTGAAAATGAAGATATTACGGAAGTCCCTGTTCTCTGGTTGGAAAATCTGCACTTCGATTAATCGTCAAAATACAGCTCACCGCCGTGACCGAAAGGCCTGCGGTTATTAAGAACCGGCTCACAAGGCCGGTTTTTTTTATGCAAAAATCAACAATTATTGTATATTTGCACCGCCTAAAGGCATGGACCTGTAGCTTAATGGATAGAGCATCTGACTACGGATCAGAA
>CAILAQ010000508.1 GCA_903832165.1 uncultured Bacteroidota bacterium
ATACCTCACAAAGAGGAAACCCGAACCTCCGTCCAGAACTTATTCATACCGTTTCAGCCCGGATGCTGATTATGCAGGGTCTTGTATCGCTGGAGCCTTATTATGGCTTCTCGAATAACCGCATTAACCGGGTGGTGAATCCTTTGGAAGGTAATCAGATAGAGTTCCTATACGAAAATGTGGGACACTATCGAAGCCAGGGGATCAAAGGTAATGTCACTATACCACTTTTTAAGCAGAGCTTTATTATTAAGACTGATTTCGATTTGGCTAATCAGAGCTTCACCTATCAGGAAAGAAAGAACAGTATCAATAATTGGACGATGAATAACCAATTTATTTATATCGATAAAAAATATCATACGGTTGGCGGATTAATCTTCCAGAAACAGATCAAAAAAATCATTAATGCACAGGGTTATGATCTGGTCAACAATGACATCTGGCTGATGATGGTTCAGCAGCCCCTATTGAAAAATAGCCTCACCATAATGGTCGGGTATATACTTCCCATCAACTTTCTGGCTACCTATAATCAGGGCAGTTACACCGATACGGGTTTGTACACCAATACCAGTCTGTACGATATCAGTTTGCTCAAGAATATGGTTTTGGTGAACATCACCTACCGGTTCAACCATGGAAAAAGCCGGAACATTGAAAAAGAGGTGAAAACCGAAGTTGAGCGCCAGGCCAAGAAAGTGATTTAGCGGATAATCAGATCTACAGAAACAGGAACAGGTATAGGCTGTAACCCGCCAGCAAAATCAGGAAAATGCTGAATACAGCAACAATGAGGTTTCGCTGGCGGCTGTCATGAATCTTCCTGAGCTCGTGGAGGCAAAAAACAATTGAAAGGATGCTTCCGGCCAGGATCCCGAGTCCTTGTAAAGCATGCTGCACCGAAATACTCAGAATGGAAATCTCACGAATGGATGTCAGGTTAACCAAGGCAAAGAAAATGCATGGTATCAGGAAAAATCCGAAAAACCGGAAATTGTAATTCTGAGACTGCCTGGTGATTGGCCGCATCACGAAACTCAATAAATAAAACAGGGCGAATGAGCATCCGGTAAATATGGCGATTACCACGAGCTCATTAAACACCGGATTTTCAAATCCGATTATTCGATTAATCTTATCGAGGTAATCCCTGATCAGGTATAAAGCTATCGAAAATCCGATAAAGCTGCTTGCAAAAGCTGATTCAGCCAGGTTCAATTTTACGTTAGACAGGAAGCCTTTTAATGGAGAAAGCAGCTCAATGTGCGGCGATTCGCTCGGGCAGTTTTTCAGGCAATTACCACAGGAGATGCAATCTGCATCCAGATCATGCTTCCGAACGCATAAACCCATAGGGCAACCAGCGGTTTTTTCAGTTCCCTGAAGGCACTCAAACTTTTTACATTCGCTGCAGCTCGCCTCATCTTTACTCAGTTTCATAATCCTGAGCCTGGAAAATACTCCCCCGGCAACACCAAGAGGGCATAGATACCGGCACCAGGTTCTTCTTCTGAAAAAGGCTCCTGAGATCACGGCCAGCAAGAAAATGGTCAGTAATAAAATACTGGAGGCGGCAGTAGAGGTGGCCATGAGGACCATGGTTTCAACGATTAATATCAGAATAAAGAAACCATAGGCAAACCAAACGCCGTGCTTCTTGAGAAACAGCGGTGGGTGAAATTCGTTGCCAACCCTTTTCTGTACCGCATCGCCTGCCGTGCCAAAAGGAC
>CAILAQ010000509.1 GCA_903832165.1 uncultured Bacteroidota bacterium
AGACCGTTGGATAATTTTCGGGTCTTATCTCTATATCCCATATTGAATGAACCCGCAAGGCCCAGTGACGATCAATCGCATATTCGATAGTGAGTGGAAGAATATTGATATCCCACGCATACTGATTGTACTCATTAAACAGAATCGGTTTTAGTCCCGGTTGTATACCGATGGAAAACTGTACCGGCTTAATCACAGGCCTTTTTGCCTGCTGCGCTCCAACCGGTAATGCTGCCAGAAATAATCCGGTCAAAATCAACATTGCTTTATATTTCATATGCTTGTAATTTTATTCATAGTTTGATCGACCTCAGCCTCGATCCACCTCACCCCCCATCCCCAATAGCCTTCAACCTAAGAGCTTTCTTGCCGAAGGGAGGAATTTAGAGATTCGAGGACCAGTTTTGAATGCTGAAATCACAAAGTCAAATTTCGTGGTAAGCGACGAGATCCCGTTTTTCAACGGGATGACACTTCTCCGAGGTTAATTTGATCCTGATAATTCAAAATTCAACATTGGCCTTCGAATCTCATCATTCTTACTTCTATTTTCCCAGCAACTTCCTTGCCTCAGGAATCATCACTCTTGCCCAAACCCGATATCCCGCAGCAGTAAGATGCACGGCATCATCCGCCATCAGACCGTTAACCAGTGAGCCGTTGGAATTGATAAACTTCCCATCCATATTGTGGTAGAAAACATTCTTGCCGTTGCTGTAGCTGTGTATGATCTCATGCACCTGCTTATACTTCTGCCGGTTGGGATCCCTGGTCTCAGCACCGGCTGGCAGCGGACCGAACAGTATAATCTTAACTGCCGGGATTTTCTTCTGCAACGCCTTGATTATTAATTGAATTCCATCACTAATCTCTTTTGCACTGTTGTCCTGAAAATTATTTACCCCAATTTCCAGAGCTACAACCTTTGGCTTAATTTTGTCGAACTCACCATTCTGCACACGCCACAGAACATTCTGCGTACGATCGCCTGAAATGCCAAAATTAGCCGCATTCAGGGGTTTGAACAGGGAATCCCAAAGTTCGGGTACTGGTGACCAAACACCCCTCCCTTCGCCTCCCCAGCCCTGTGTAATTGAATTGCCAAGCAATACAAAATCAACCTGTCGATCCGTTCCGATTTTGCTGATCTCATCAAACTCGGAATACCAGTCCTTACCTTCACCCCAGCCGGCAGATGCGCCGCGGCATTCGGCTCCCGGAGCCGGCAGGATCGCTGTATTTAAATAACCTGAACCATGCATTTTGTCACGCTGGAATAAAGATCTGTAAATTTGCTCTACCATTTCTGCAGCACCCAGTGAATTGGGATGCACATCGTCAGGAAAAGCCCACTTATACGATAAAAGGGGCGTATACAGATCAATATAGGAACATTTGGTATTCTTGGCAACATCCTTGATTATCGGAATAATCAGGTCCCTTACGATGGAATCCCGTATACCCCATTTGTCAGGCACAAATACAGGAACTGGCAGGGCAAGAAGAACGCGTGGCTTCGATTCCAATTCCTTGAACGTATTGACCATATCCGTACAGTCTGTTCCGAATTCACCGGCAAATTTCCAGTTCTGAGGTTTTGAGTCATTGGTCCCGAGCTTGATAATGATGATGTCAGGATTAAAACTCAGCGCGGCTTTATATTCCGGCTGGTCCCAATAAGGCCTGTCGCCCTTGCGAAGCATCGTGGCACCCGAAACCCCGAAATTCCTGACTTCATATCCCGGCCCCAGCCATGCCTGCAGCTGGGCAGGGTAGGAGAGCTTATCCCGGTTGGCTATGCCCGCCCCATAGGTGATTGAATTGCCTACACATGCAATTTTCACAATCTGCTGGGCCTGAAGAACAGCAATTCCTGACAGGAAGACAATAAATATCGTTAAAATGCTTTTTTTCATTCCATCTCTCCCAGAATCTTCTCCACTTCTTTTTCAGCGGTATGGAGCTTTTTTTTACAGATTTTCACTAATTCATTTACCCTTTTCAGTTTATTTCCCAGATCATCCACATCGAGATTCTGATTCTCGATCTTCTTCAGGATGCCCTCGATCTCCTCAATCGCCTGCTTATATGTTACTGCTTTTTCTTCCATAGTCTTGTTTTTAGTCTTCAGTTTTTAGTCTTCAGTTTTCAGTCTTCAGTCCCCAAACCCCAAACCCTCA
>CAILAQ010000510.1 GCA_903832165.1 uncultured Bacteroidota bacterium
ATGGCTTATTCCAGATATGGAAAATCAGTTTCTGATCCTGTTCCACAATGGTGAGTTCCGGTGCATCCGGACCATCCACCACCTGGAAGCAGTTTTCAAACAGGCGCTGAGCTTTTTCGTCGCTCTGGAGCATCTTGTCAATGGAAGCAAGCAGGTAGCCATCATAAGAACGGGCCCAAACAGCTCCAATGGTAATATCATTTACAGCACCCGGTTCAAGAACGAAAGGTCCTGACGACTGCAGTAATCGTCGGTCACCAACTTCATTACCGGCAGTTTCTTCAGTCCACAAAGGTTCAGGAATACCACCCTGACCCCAACCGCAAGGGTCAGTTTCACGTGGGAACATAAAATCACAGAAAGGTCCGGTACCACCACTGTTGGGGTGACCGTTTCCGCCGTAACGCATGCGTTCTTTATCTTTCCAGTAACCGCGGAGGTACAGGTAATGTTCTTCTGCAGAACCCGGGTCACCCTGGGGGCCGCTGGCATTATTATAATAAACAAAACGGCGCATACCCCAGCGTTCGTTATCTACAATACCATCGCCGAAGTTCAGACCGTTAATGTTTCCGTTCAGGATACAATCGTTGCAAACCAGGTTTCTCTGGGCATCATAACTAGTACAATCGTCCTTACCGTTCGGATCCTGATAGGGGCCTTCGAAGAAGTCAAGACCAATTGCCGGTGGGTTAGCACCGTAAGCATAGGCTTCACCTGTTCCGTCGACCTGGTCACCATTGTATATATATCCAATACCCTTGGTTACATGGCAACCGGTATAATCATCATAAGCATACCCCAGATCAGCATCAGCATAAACTCCGAAGTAGGTTTCGATGAGGGTATAAGTGGATCGATTGATCAGAGCATAGTTATAAAAGCTCATGTCGTTCATGGCGTCGTTGGTAGAGAACTGAAAGCCCTGAGCGCGAATTTCCATTCCGATAGCTTCGCCGTTTGGATTTTGATGAATATTACCCCGATCGTTATACACCCACCAAGCTGTTCCGTCACCATACAAACGAGGACGCCTCAGTTCACGGGTAGTACCGCAAGGGAGGATACCATCGAGGTCATAGAATGGATAATCACCATCAGCGGCATTATAGAAACCATCATCGTTATTATCCCAGAAAGGAGCCAGATAAAAATCATATCCTGCAGCAGCATCAGCGTGAGCAGGCCAGTCAAGAATGATCTGAGGAATGGAATATCCCTTGAATTCGAAATCCCTTTTATCCACCGGAGTGTTATACCAGGAGCGGAATGCATCTACCTGATAGCGGGTAATTTCATAAGCGCGGTCATATTGATAGCAAACTTCAACGTCGGTAGTTCCGCGTTGTTCGCCCGACATAATCAGAGGACCTCCCCAATAATTCTGGGCACCCTTATATTTGATAGCAGTCAGTTTCAACTGTCCGTTAACATCGGTACCGCCAATCCAGATACCACCGGAGTATATCGACATTTTTCCCGAACCTTTCGGCACCTCATACCCGGCTCCACCAGCAAACTCAGACCACAGGAGTCCATCCATATGGACATAGGTCCGAATATTGTTAAGGGAAATTTCTGTAACGGTCTTAGCTGGCTGACAGGCAGCGGCAAAGCCCTTCACATTTTTTCCAGCTGGTTCGATTGCCAGAGTACCCCGGTATTTATCGGCAAAAGTACTGTTTGCCAAAAAGAGGCCAAGAATTGTAATCAGAAAATATTTTAACGCTTTTGTCATGGTTTTGATCTGTTAAGGTTAAACCTGTTAAAAGTTCAGCGAACAACCAATGCGCATGCTCCGCGGGGCCATGTAACCGGCACTGTTCAGCAACATCATATTGTAGTACATCTTGTAAGACTCAGGATCCAGCTGTGTACTGATTGCCTGCTGGGTTTTCGGAGAAGCAAGATAACCGTTGTCCTGTGGATCGCCGGTTGCGGAATATACTCCGGAAACGTTCATCGTATTCAGCAGGTTGTCAACATCGAAATAAATGTTCAACACGATGCTCTTGCGACCAGAATTACCATTTTTCTTGAAATTAAGGGTAACATCTTTATCAACACGCATCTTAACGTTGGTAGTCCAAGGCATACGTGAACCGTTCTTTGAGCCTCTCAATCCATTCTCAAGAACGCCGAGCGTACGTGAGTAAGGATAACCCGAACCGGATATTACGGTAAAGTTGGCACCTGAGTTTGAGAGAATATCTTTTCCAAAGAGTTTTGGTCCGTTATAATCTTTACCATCGAAATACCTGTAATCCAAGCTCAGGTTGAATTTGTGACGCTGATCCCAATCGGTCGGAGCCAGAATCCTGAGGTTAGGTTGCTTGGTACGAAGCAAGGCAAGCATCTCGCCTTCGCTTGAACCAGTCGCTGAAGAGAATCCGAGGGTATAGTTGGCCCTTAGAGTTATGTTGCCTGTTCTGCGGAGGTCGTAGGAAATGGACATCCCTTTGGAGGTTCCGAAGTCGATGTTACCCTGGGTAAAATAATCCACAGGATATGCTCCCAGAATCCTGACAGCCTGAGCCATATCGCGTTGTTCACGATAATAGGCAGCAAGTTTCAAGGATGACGAGTTGGTTAGCCTCTGCTGGAATCCCAATTCATAGTCAATGGTTTTCTGTGGCTTCATGTTTGGGTTGCTGATATTCGCTCCCGGGTTGTTGGCCAGATAATACCAGCTTGTAGGATCAAAAGTACCGCCCGGACGGCTGGTGAGGATGTCATAATGTGCAAAGAACAAAGCCTCATCTGAAATTGGGAATGAGAAAGCGATACGAGGCATTACCGAAACCTGAGGAGTATAATCCTGGAATGCATCGGCAGTGATTTCTCTGTACTGAGCCTGAGTAGGATTAACCAGGTAAGGAGCAACACCGGTTGACGAAGCAATAACTGCCGGATCCTGAACTTCAACACCATAAGCGTTGTACCAGGTACTTCCTGAACGGTAACCGTTAATTGTTGAAGGATCGTTAATATCATCAACATATACCACATAATTTTCGCCCATGTTGGAAGGGTGTGATCCTGAAGGGTTCATACTTCCCGGAACGTCGCTGACCTTTTTGGTAGCATAAAGACTGTATGGATCTGCCAATACATACTGGTTAAGGTCATAACGGTCAACACGAAGGCCTACGTTAAAGATCAGGTCATTGAAAGCAAACTTATCCTGAATGTATCCGGCAGCGTAAATTGGCTGGTTGGAACCAATGAGACGCTTGTAGGTGCCGTCAGGATTTTTAGCGGTGAAAAAATCTTCAAAAGTTGGTTTCTCGGTCAGACGGTTTCCGTATTGATCATAACCACGATAACCAACCAAGGAGCTCCCGTTATTCAGCAATTCATCAGGGCTGAAATAGTTGATACTCAATTCGCTCGGATCAATAGCATAAAGATCAATAAAATCGGTTCCATCAACAGCTAATCCAAGATGCTTGCGCAGGTTAATGTCGAAAGTAGCCTGGTTAGTTGAGCTATATAAGCGATTGTAATTAATTGTATCCTGGAAAACGCCTGTTGCATCATAAACCGGAATTGGTTTTGATGTTTCAAGTTCAGAGATATGCTTGTTGGTCAGCTGACGGGCAATTCCCCACAAACTCATTGCGCTGACACTCCAGCCTCTTGAATCGTTTTGTTCAAATTCGAAGCCGAAGGAAATTTCATGGTTCTTGATATCAGCGGATCCTGAAGCAGTCACACGGAATACCGTATTGTCACCAATTCCGTAACCTCCGACCTGAGCGCCCGGAAGGCTGAAGATACCATAAACTGAACCCAGGTTCATCCCGTTGATCAGACCGCCACCGCCAGTTACCTGACTATAGTTTTCATAATGTCCGACCGGGTTATCATATGAGTTATAATATTGTGATGTTACGGCTGCGAGCTCCGGGTTTTTATCACTTGGGGTAAATTTATAGAGAACATCTTTCCATGCGTTCATTCTCCATACGCCATTAGGATAACCTGAAACGGTATCAGTAAACTCATAGGTTCTGACCTTTGAAGTTTCAAATTTTCCGATATAGCCATAATCCCACATATTGAAACCATGACGCTGCGACATTCCGCTCCAGCTCTTACTTCTTTCAACCTGAGCCTGGATCTGGTAGTATGCATTTTTGATCAAAGAAGATGATTTCTCTTCTTTTGAGGCCAGCCTGTCGGAGAAACGTTGGGTAAAACGAGCCCATGCTCTCCAGTTGTATCCGTAGCTGGTTGAGTTATTCTCCCAGTTAAACAGGGAGTTGCCGAAACCGGCACCAATACCATTGTTGTAATCAAACATTCCCCCCAGGGTAAGATCTGTATTCGGGGAGAAGTTAAAAGTAATTTTCGGGGCAAAGGTTGCTCCGTAATTATGATAATTGGTCTGATACTTAACTTTTTCAAAAGCTGAGGTATCAAGGTAGTTGGCAGCATACTGCACAACTCCGGAAACGTTAGGAATTACAGGTTGTGAAACCAGCTGTGCCCTTACGTCAGGTTTAACGCGGTTAAAATCATACCACCAGTTATCAAAATGTCCGGGGTTACGATCATAAGTAATATCACCCGAGAGGAAGAATCCCACCAGAGTGCGCTTTCTGCCGTCGGCCTGCTTCACTTTAAGCAACGGACCCGAGAGAGTGAAGTTGCCCAATGAAGAGCGGCCTCGTGATATCAGCTCGGAAGTTTCAAAGTCGACAGATCCGTAAAGTGAGGCTGCAGCATTTTTTGTTGTAATACTAACAACCCCCCCGGTTACGTCGCCATATTTGGCAGACATACCCCCGGTGATAACCTGAACCTGTTCCTGTGCTGATTTAGGGATGTTCAGACTGGAGCTTGAAACGCGGATACCGTCGACGAAGATGGTATTACCTCCACGAGCACCACGAATGTTCCCAACGCCGTTACCATCACGGGAAGAAACCCCTGCCACCGTTGAAGCCACCTGCATGACTGATCGTCCAGGCATCTTCTCGATGTCATCGGCAGTCACCGTTTCACCTGTTTGGGTGTTGTCCTTATCGATCAGAGGGACTTTGTAGGCAACTACCTGAACCTCTGCGATCTGTTGGGTTTTGGGCATCAATGCATAGTTCTGCATGTCAATTTTATCGGCCTTGATCACCACGTTGTCAATCTGGAGGGTATTATAGCCCACCACCTGAACCATGAGGCACCACTTGCCAACCGGAACTGGTTTCAGTGTGTAGTTCCCATCGATATCAGATGCCGTACCCACAATCGTAGGCTCACCTGGTTTGGAAACTATAACAACTGCCGCAAATGGAATTGCCTCTCCTGTGGACTTGTCAACCACTTTACCCTTGAGGGTACCTGATTGGCCGAAAACGCCGTTCGCTAACACAACGGCTAAAACTACAAGGAGTATTCTTCGAAACATAATCAGAATTTTGATATTAGTTACTGCAATATCGCTCTACCTCTCGGTAGAAGTTCGTAAATGTAATTATTCTCATAATAAATCGCCAACACTTTCGTTTAAAAAAAACAGTTTTATACTGTCATTAAACATACTTCCGTTCCTTGATCATCAATAAAACTGCCCTGATCGAAGATTAAAAGGCTGAGCCTAAGAACTTTCGCCGGTCAGACCAGCCAGCCATTCTCAGCTGGCGACGGCACTGTAGCCTATATAATTAAAAGAACTAAACGGATTGAGCACTTTCGTTAGAATGGACTCATTCCATTGGAAATCAGTAGATTTGACAAAATAAACAGGGGACTAAATTGATTTGGACCGATCTGGAAACCTGATTGGCTGTCAGATTTTTTCTCACCAGAAATAAAAACAAGGGTATCGAATCCAAAATCCTACGACACAAAGTTATATCTTTCTTGAATATCAAGCAAAAAAAATAATTTTGGTCTATGAACGCCTGGTTCCGATTAAACAAAACGATTATGAGCTATAAATCAATCATATACCTTTCAGGCCTGCTCCTTATGGCTGGGGTATTCCATTCCTGCGGCAAAGAAAGGCAGGTTCCTGTACCATACGTATATGTAAATTATACAGTGTATCTGAATAACCCCTCGAATAATAACCTGAGGGTTCCTGGCAGCTACCTCCTTTTACCGAATGAGGGAAACCAGGGTATAATATTATATAGAAGAACGCTGGGTGAAACCGATGATTTCATTGCGCTGGATCTCACTTGTACCAATGAACCACTCGGCACCTGTAAAGTGGCCGTTGATGAAACCGGTTTTTACCTGGTTTGCCCATGCTGCGGTTCTAAATTCTCCATCTGGGACGGGCTAGTGGCAGCCGGACCGGCCAGATGGTCACTGAAGGAGTATACTACTTCACTGACCATCAGTACGGTAAGGATCTACAATTAATAGCGGTAATGATCCGGCTTATATGGACCATCCTTTGGTACAGCGATATAACTGGCCTGTTCATCAGTAAGAATAGTCAGTTTAACCCCCACATGTTCCAGGTGTAAACGTGCAACCTCTTCATCAAGATGTTTTGGCAACCGGTAAACACCCAGTTCAAAAGTTTTCTGCCAGAGTTCCATCTGAGCCAGCGTTTGGTTTGTAAATGAATTGCTCATAACAAAACTCGGATGGCCGGTGGCACAGCCCAGATTAACCAAACGTCCTTCAGCAAGCAGAATTATTGAATGTCCGTCGGGAAAAATATACTGATCAACCTGCGGTTTAATATTGATCTTCTTCATGCCAGGGGTAGTATCCAGTTTGGAGACCTGAATTTCGTTATCAAAATGGCCGATATTGCAAACGATGGCCTTATCTTTCATCTTCAGCATGTGGGCGTAGGTAATGATATCGAAGTTACCCGTCGTGGTAACATAGATATCGCCTTCATACAAAGAGTCCTCGACTGTTTTAACCTCAAAACCTTCCATGGCGGCCTGAAGTGCGCAAATCGGATCAATCTCGGTAACGATCACCCTTGAACCGTAACTTTTCATAGAACGGGCGCAGCCTTTGCCGACATCACCGTAACCGCAAACGATAACGACCTTACCGGCAAGCATGATATCTGTAGCCCTTTTTATTCCATCGGCCAGGGATTCCCTGCAACCATAAAGGTTATCGAACTTGGATTTGGTTACCGAATCATTAACGTTAATGGCCGGGAACATAAGTTTTCCTTCCTGAAGCATTTGGTACAGGCGATGAACTCCGGTGGTAGTTTCTTCGGATACACCACGTATTTCTTTAACCATGCGGGTCCATTTGCCCGGTTCCGTGGTCAGGGTTTCCTTCAGGCAGTTCATGAGGGTCCGGAAATCTTCCTGCTGATCAGCATTTTCACCTTGCGGCATTCCGTTTGCCTCAATTTCAACGCCAGTGTGCACCATTACTGTTGCATCACCGCCATCATCGACGATCAGGTTCGGACCTTGTCCGCCCGGGAATGACAATGCCTTCAGCGTACACCACCAATATTCTTCAAGCGATTCACCTTTCCAGGCAAAAACAGGGATTCCGGCGGCAGCAATTGCGGCTGCAGCATGATCCTGGGTTGAGAAAATATTGCACGATGCCCATCTGACCTGTGCGCCGAGCTCAACAAGCGTTTCAATGAGAACGGCTGTCTGTATGGTCATATGCAGGGAACCCATGATCCGGGCTCCGGCAAGAGGCTTTGAAGAACCGAATTTCTTGCGAAGGGACATCAATCCCGGCATTTCGGCTTCGGCCAGAACGATTTCTTTTCTTCCCCAGCTGGCAAGTGCCATGTCGGATACTTTGTAATCTGAAAATGCAGTGGTCTGTGTTGTCATTATATTAATATTATATCGATTGTTTAAATTTTTCAATTTCTGTTTTGGAGGCCAGCAGGTCGAGTGCCAGCTGCGCCTTTAGCTCCTCAATACCTCCGAATTTTTTTTCATCGCGCAAACGGGCAATAAAATTCACTCTTAGGTTCTGACCATAGAGATCTTCTGACATATCAAAAAGATGAACCTCGAATGTTTTATGTCCTTTATCGTCAATTGTCGGACGAATTCCAATATTCAGCATTCCCTGATAGGTCGCTCCGTTCCAATCCACAGTGACGGCATAAACACCATCTGAAGGAATTTGTTTAAAACAGGCAGCGCATTCAATATTTGCGGTTGGAAAACCGATAGTATTTCCGAGCCGGTTACCCAATACTACCTCACCGTTTACGAAATAGGGGTATCCCAAAAGTTTATTCGCCGTTTCAAGTTTTCCTGACATAAGGCAATCGCGGATAAGAGTTGAACTAATCCTGGCCTCATTCTCAATATGTGTTTCCAGCTTTACCACTTCAAATCCATGGATTTTTCCAGAATCTGATAACAATTGAAGATTCCCTGAACCACCCGATCCGAACCTCAGATCATCGCCAACCACCACTACACCTGGTTTAATGTACTGATTAAGAAAATCATCCAGAAACTGCTTTGCCGAAAGGCTGGCAAATTCAGGGGTAAATGGAACAACGAGAAGATGGTCAACACCCAGTTTTTCCAGCATGGCACTCTTTTCTTCGAGGCTGGTCAGCATTTTAAAATCGGGACCTGCTTTCCCGAGCACAATTCTCGGATGCGGCCAGAAAGTAACCACCAGGGTTTGTGAGTGAGATATGGCGGCCAGTTCTTTCACCCGGGAGATAAGATTCTGGTGTCCACGGTGAACCCCATCAAATATTCCGATGGAGACAGCGGGTCTGATCAGTTGCAGCTTACTTGGGTTGGTGTGGACTTGCACGCTTGTGAAATTTCAGCAAAAGTAAAAATTTTCAATACATTTGGGCCTTAAATCGCTAATTCAGATGAAACTGGAAACTTTAAGGATGGCAGCTGCCGGTCTCCTGATCATTACAGGGTGCGCAAAGCAGGCAAATTTTACGATCGATGGAAAGTTAACCGGATCAAACAGGGATTCCCTGATTTTTGA
>CAILAQ010000511.1 GCA_903832165.1 uncultured Bacteroidota bacterium
ACACCGAAACACATTACCTGATTATTAAAACCCTTTCAAATAAGGAGTTTACCATCTTGTTCAATCGATGGCAATTTGAAAGTATTGGCCGTATTACCCATTATAAAGACGGAAAGTATATCATAACTTATAATGGAGAAGCAGGAAGTATGGATCATAAAATCCCTTATAAATTATTTATCGGACTCCTCGACCTGGAAAAAATCATAAAAAAAAGAAAACAATGAAACTTGCTAAAATTGGATTATTACTTGCCGTACTGATGTTTGTCGGAGGCGGATATTGTTTTTCTCAATCAAATGAAACAGGCCAGATTATGAAACCAGCAACCGGTCAGGCAGAGCGAATCGCGGCAATTGAAAAAAGAATCAGTGAGTCGACCGATGAATTCATTGCGCTGAGCACCGAAGAGTATGATCTGTTACTCTCTCAACCTGTCGGTACTATTGAGGGATTTGAGCCTCTGACTACTATAGTGGGTGGAATCATGATTGGGTATGGATTTCCCGACGGTCCGCAGATTTTCAAAACGAATATTCAAACCGTTATTCCAAATATTCCCAATATCAGCGAAGGAGAAGTGTTTGTTTTCCTTGACACGGTAAAAGGGACCAATGGCCTTGATTATCTCGATCGCCAGAGCAACACCGAAATCAAGGGGGATGGTAGCTTTGAAGAGGATGACTTTACTCAGTTAACTCTGGATAACCGGGGTATCGACTCAAAACCCTACTGGTTTGGAAGCAGATATGTAAATTTGCGGGATCCGGCAGATGGCGAGACGGTCAGGGCTCTCGGAGAGCTCGGCGATGAGGTTAAGTTATCATCAGTTTCCGGTAAAGTGGTTATGCAATTGCCCGTAAATATCACAGGGCTTGCATTGACCAAAGCTGATATCGGCGTGGAAAAATCATTTGCCGGGGGAAAGATTACCCTGAAAGAAATTGAGGACGACCACATTTCTTTTCTGTTTACCGGTGAGAGTGACAGCATCTATTCATGGACCGTGTACGATGACTCAATGGAAATACTGGAGATCGATAAGGTTAATTTCGACGAAGGCCTTTTCCGGTTAGCTGTTAATCATCCAAAGTCATTAAAAATATATCATGCCGAAATTGTCAGGAAGGAATATCCTTTTTCATTTGAAATTAAAAAATAGCCCAAAATGGAAAAAGTCACTTTATTTCAGTTTGAGAATTCAAATATTAAGGTATTGATGGAGATCTATTTTAATGAGAAAGGCCAATTGCGCTTTGATGGGCAAGATATTGGCAAATATGTTGAAGGAGTTAGTGGAAGTTCCGAATATGAATATTTCTACAACATTGAACCAGCGGAAGCAAATAAATTCTATGAGATTTTTATGCTAAATGATGGAGATCATGCAGGTCTGCTTGGAGCAATAAAAAAAGACTTTGGAGTTAATAAAGCCTTCACACTATTTGGGGAGTTTATGCTTGCTCATAACATTAAACACGAACGGTTTATATGTAACTAACATAAACCTACGACCACTCCAGCATCCGCCTGATCGGAACCTCGGCTAACACCCGGATATCCTCTGGCACGGTAACCTCGGGCCATTCGTACTTGAGTGTATTATAGATTTTCTTCAGGTTATGAAGCTTCATGAATTTACAATCGTTGCAGGCACAGGTGCTGTCTTTTGGCGGAGCGGGTATGAATAATTTATCCGGATTGGCCTTCTTCATCTGATGGAGAATTCCCGATTCTGTGGCAACAATATAGGTTCTGGAAGGATCGCTTATAGAAAAATTCAGTAAAGCGGAAGTTGATCCGATAAAGTCAGCAACTACCCTGATTGGCCCCTGGCATTCAGGATGTGCAATGATTTTTGCCTCCGGATATTCATTCTTGAGCAGCAACATCTTCTCCAGGGAGAATTCCTCGTGCACATGA
>CAILAQ010000512.1 GCA_903832165.1 uncultured Bacteroidota bacterium
GCGGCATTGTTCGTTGCGACAGGGTTGCTCAGGGGGTTGTTGATGCCTATAAGCTGATCGGAACTGTTCCTGTGCCGGTTATTGTCAGACTGCAGGGAACTAATGCTGTTGAAGCTAAAGACATCATCGACAGGTCAGGTCTGCAGGTATCCTCTGCAATTACCCTCGAAGAGGCAGCCGCTCTTGTGAAGAAGGCTGTTTCCTGATATATCTTTGTAAAATAAACTGGCAAAGGATTTGCCGGGTTGTGTATGCGGTTAATATTATCAGCGATTCTTTTTTTTCTGGCTGGTATCTCCTTACCCGCTCAAACCGTTAAAACGGCTGGGAAGGATTCAACAACCCGCGTAGTTATCGTTAACGGGGATACGCTTTGGCATATTGACCTGAAAGAAGTTGTTATATTCCCTCCAAAAACCTTTAAAAACCGTAACCAGGAAAAGCAATACTGGAGGTTGGTGTACAATATTAAAAAAGTATTGCCGTATTCAAAGATCATTGCTGCAACAGTTACGGAGGTTGAGTATAAGCTGGGATCCATAACTAATGACAGGGAGCGGAGGGTGTTCATCAAAAGCATGGAGGATTCCCTCTGGAAAAGATATGAGGCGGATATGAGGCAGATGACCACGACGCAGGGAGAGCTACTGTTTAAACTGGTCGACCGGGAAACTGCAAATTCCTCTTTTTACTGGATTGAGTCATTCCGTGGATCAGTGAGCGCTTTTTTCTGGCAGGGAGTGGCCCGCCTTTTTGGGACCAATCTGAAATCTAAATATGATCCCAAAGGTGAGGATGCGCTTATTGAGCAGATCGTATCTTATATTGAAAAGGGCATTCTTTAAGGCTCAGGGCGCAAGGCTGAAGGCTCAGGTGAAGGCACAAGGCACAAGGCTTAATTACATCTCCAGCAAGGCATTAACGGTATTGATCGCTCCTTCGGCAATATCAACAATGCTTGAATCCAGCATGTAGCATGGATTGGTTACCACTTTATTTTTCCTGTCGATAACGATCTCCCGTGCATTCGTAGTTTCATGATTGGCCCCCATCATTTTGACATTTTCTATGGCAGCTGGATCCTGACCAAGGGTGACAGTAACGTTGTCGAGAACCTTTGCAAGGATAACCGGAGAAATGCAAAGTGCCCCAATCGGTTTGCCGGCGCTGTGCATGGATTCCACGGCTTTTTCAACATCCGGATTCACTGTGCACTCAGCTCCCTCAAAAGCATAAGTGCAAAGGTTTTTTGCCACGCCAAAGCCTCCGGCAAACATCAGGATATCAAAGTCCTGAGATTTAAATTCGTTTAGTGGTTTGATATTTCCACGTGCAATCCTGGCAGCTTCAACCAATACATTTCTGGTTTCATCAGCAGGCTGTCCGGTCAGGTGGTTGATCACATGATGTTGAGGAATGTCAGGAGCAAAAACCTCATAAGTTGAATTTGAAAGGGCAATTGCATAAAGGGCCATAACGGATTCCTGGATCTCAGCGCCATCCCTGTGGCCGCAACCGGCAAGAATAACGGCAAATTTTTTTGTTGGGTTCATAATTCAATAATTTACTTTCCACTGGCATTAAGTACCGTTTTAATCGTATAAATCATGATTTTCAGGTCAACAAGCAGCGACATGTTTTCGATATAAAGGATGTCGTATTTGAGCCTCTCAATCATCTCTTCAACATTTGATGCATATCCGAATTTTACCTGGCCCCAGGAGGTAATTCCTGGTCTTACTTTTTGTAAATGGTTAAAATGGGGTGCTTTCTTTATAATCTGATCGATGAAATATTGCCTTTCAGGTCTCGGTCCGACTAATGACATATCACCGATCAATACGTTGTAGAACTGAGGGAATTCGTCAAACCGCAGCTTACGCATGAACATCCCGAAACCTGTTATTCTGGAGTCATTATGAGTGGATAATGCGGGTCCGTCGGATTCCGCATCCATATACATCGACCTGAATTTGAAAATCGTGAAGGGTTTGCCATAACGACCTATGCGTTCGTGTGAATAAAGCACGGGTCCCCGGGATGAAAGTTTAACTCCGATGGTAAGGAAAAGGTACAGCGGTGATAGGATAACCAATGCGAACAGGGAGGTTAAAATATCAAGAATGCGCTTCATGTTCTGCTCCCAGGCCGGCATGAGGTCATGACTTATCTGGATAAGCGGAGTGCCTATGATTGATGACATTTTAACCATGCCGGTCAGAATGTCGTACATATCCGGAAGAACCTTAATGGTGATTTTTCTGTATTCCAGCCGGTTGATGATTTTTTTCAAAAGCTCGTGCTCTGAACTCTCAATGGCAATGATTACCTCTTCCACGGGATGCTTAGAAAGTATTTTCTGAAGGTCAGTCAAAGTGCCGAGGTTCTGAATGTGTTTGTCCATCAGATATTTGTCGTGCTTGCTGACACTGATAAAACCAATAAAGCGATTACCTGTCGACCTGGGCTGGCTCTCCATTCCAAGATAAAGTTCCTCCGCCTGTTTGTCCGATCCAATCAGCAGCGTTGGGAATCCGATGATCCTTTTATGAATCCGGTGAGCCGAGATGGTTGTAAAAACGAGGCGCGGCAGGTAGGTGATCAAAAATTGGAGCCCGAAAAGAACCAGAAAGGACAGGTAATAATTGGTATAGGTTTTAACGGTATCATCAAGTATCAGCACAAAGAATATTATCAGAACGCCAATAAAGGTGGTGCCGATAGTCTGGCCCAATTCACTGAGCCTTGATTTTCTGAATACTTCCTTGTAATATCCGGTTATGAAATAGAATAATACCCAGGCAACCGGAAGGATGGCTAAACCAAGAAAAAAAGAGTGATCAAATTCCACAGGAACAGGATACCCGAATTTTTTTGTTTCGATATAAATCTTCCGGAAGATGAAAAACAGAGTCCAGCTGGTACCTGCAGATATAAAATCCGAACAAAGGTACTTGAACAGTTGTTTCCTCTGGTTCATTAAAAATGGATCAGTTTAAGGTTGTCCATAATGATTCCCTGAGTGGCGATTCCAGTGGAATCCCATGAAGCGCGGAACCCCGGACGGAATGCATCTGCCGATTGGTTATTTCCGGCTGTTGTATGGAGATCAAGATATATGCGTTTCCATGTTTTTGAGGGTCTTATGTAAACGAGATCGTTCCATATGGCCGATCCGTCTGCAAGCACATAAACGCCAAATTCAAGAAGGGTATTGCTTTTGTAATCAATCTCAAGCAGGACTTTCGATCCGCTTTTAGGCAATACGAATTCGTTGCCGCTGTATGCCTCGAAGAACCGGTGATTCTTGTCCAGATATATTGCCCCGGAAAAATGTCCTTCCTTAACAGTGTCGCTCTGCA
>CAILAQ010000513.1 GCA_903832165.1 uncultured Bacteroidota bacterium
CCTTAACCATAAAGTCGAGTTTCGGTCCATAGAAAGCAGCCTCGCCAGGAACAACTACTCCAGTTAATCCTTTTTCATTGGTTACTTCAATAATCGCCTGTTCGGCCTTGTCCCAGTTTTCATCCGACCCGATATACTTATCAGGATTCTTGGGGTCCCTTAAGGAAATCTGAGTTGTAAAATCTTTAAAATCAAGTGTTTTAAAGATATATAGCACAATGTCAATAACTTTGGCAAACTCCTCCTTGATTTGATCCGGCCTGCAAAAAATGTGGGCATCATCCTGTGTAAATCCTCTTACCCTGGTGAGACCATGCAATTCGCCGCTCTGCTCATAGCGATAAACAGTTCCAAATTCAGCCAGACGAACAGGGAGATCTTTATATGACCTTGGCTTGTATTTGTATATCTCGCAGTGATGAGGGCAGTTCATAGGTTTGAGTAAAAATTCCTCGCCTTCAACAGGAGTGTGTATTGGCTGGAAAGAATCTTTTCCGTATTTGGCATAATGACCAGATGTTACGTAGAGTTCTTTCTGGCCTATGTGCGGAGTGATCACCCCTTCATAACCATATTCTTTTTGTATTTTTTTCAGGAAATTCTCCAGCCTTTCCCGCAAAGCAGCTCCTTTCGGCAGCCATAAGGGCAGTCCGCTGCCGACCCGCTGACTGAAAGTAAACAGTTCAAGGTCACGGCCAACTTTCCGGTGATCTCTCTTTTTTGCCTCTTCGAGCAATATGAGATACTCATCAAGCATGCTTTTCTTAGGGAAAGTAATCCCATAAATCCTGGTCAACTGCTTTCTTTTCTCATCACCTCTCCAGTAAGCACCTGCCAGGCTGACTACTTTTATAGCCTTTATCATTGAGGTATCGGGAAGATGTGGTCCCCGGCAAAGATCGGTAAATGAACCATGCTTATAAAGCGTTATTGTACCATCTTCCAGGTCAGAGATCAGCTCAACCTTATATTCATCACCCTTCTGGCTGAAAAGCTTCAGAGCATCCGGTTTGGATATTTCTTCACGGCTAAATATGGATTTTCGCGAGGCCAGTTCAACCATCTTCGATTCGATATCTACCAACTCAGTTTCCGAAAGAACCTTTTCTCCAAGATCAACATCATAATAGAAGCCGCTTTCTATAGCAGGCCCTATGCCGAATTTCGTACCGGGATAAAGGTTTTCTATGGCTTCAGCCATCAGATGAGCCGAAGAATGCCAGAAGGCATGTTTTCCTTCTGTATCATCCCACTTATGCAGGCGAATAGCAGAATCAGCCTCTATTGCGCGAGTGGCATCGCGTATTTCGCCGTTAACACTGATTGCCAGTACTTCCTTAGCCAGTTGAGGGCTAAGGCTTTGTGCAATTTCTAATCCAGTAGTACCCACCGGATATTCCTTGATACGGCCGTCGGGGAAAGTTATGTTAATCATAGTAAAGTTGCCAACTGTATACAAAAGTTGCCAACCCGATAAGAGTTGGCAACTTTAAAGTTTGGGTGCCCAGAACAGGACTCGAACCTGCACATCCTTACGAATACTAGTCCCTGAAACTAGCGCGTCTACCACTTCCGCCATCTGGGCGTTTTTCAAAAGAACGCCTGGTGCCCAGGACAAGAATCGAACTTGCACAACCTTACGATTACATGGCCCTCAACCATGCGCGTCTACCATTTCCGCCACCTGGGCTTGGGGACGGCAAAGATATATATTTTTTATAATTACCAAAGACTAATCAAATCTCGCACCTGCAAAGATCGTTTTTTACTTCCGGTCAGTTCGTAATCCAAGGCCAATTTATCAAGGCATATCCTGATAAAATCGGGGTTTGAACGAGGTTTATAGAACTCGGCTTTCAGGGGCAAAGATTGCCTGATCAGATAATTAGTTACATCCCTTCGTGAGTGTACAGTGCCAGTATCGGCAGGATTTATAAAAAACAGGATGTCAAAAAGGTCGGGATGAATTTGCTCTTCCATGTTAAAAGGCAGATTCAGATAGGCTAAAATTGGAAAGTCCGGCATGTCTGCAACAAACAAGGGCATGCTAAGTTCCTGACCTATTATCGCATATAAAAGGTTCATCGAATGCTCATTAGCTCTTCCAGTATCAATAACTCTGTTGATGAAATTATTTCCCGGTGATTCAGGATGCGCTTGATTAAGTATAAACTTACTCTTACCAAACAGAAAGGTATTCATGATCCGGATCTTTTCTAAAGCGGTCAGTATTTCTGAAAATTCCAGCCAGATTTCTTCCCTTATGGGTTTGATCAGACTGGTAAATTGCTGTCGGGTCAGATCAGGGAACTGATATCTGCACATGAGCCAGGCTCCGTCAATCAATTTTGGATTATCGGATCTTAACCATTCAGAGAATTCCGATTTGAGCTGATTGAATTGAAGAACCTTTATGATTCTCTCAATACGTTCGTGAAGAACAGGGGACATTGCTTCCATTGCCGCTGATTCCAAATCAGGAAGCATTTCGGTACCTATTTGCTCTATTTTATGACTCACCGCTTCAAATACCGTTTGATCGGGGTCGTCGAGCAATTTTATCAGAGCTTCGCCTTTTTGGGATTCCATGGAAATGCTATTTTATAATGGAATTCAATGTTATGTTAATCAGGCTCTTAATATGTCCACTGTATTGGCCGAGGAACTCGCCGGTCATACGGTTGGCTATGATGAGACAAACAGTCAGGGCTTCATGATCCAGAACATCTCCCAGGCCATATAATGCTGAAGATTCCATTTCAAAATTAGTTGTCCTCAGGTTGCCGAATCTGAAAGACTGCAACTGCTGATTAAGATCGGGGTGAGCAAGAACTGCCCTGACCTGCCTGCCCTGAGGCCCGTAAAAGCCATGGGCTGCAACGGTGATGCCGGTTGTGCAATAGGATTCCACCAGTTTAAGAAGTCTTGGGGAAGCCTTGGCTGCATACGGGTGGGGAAGAAGTGCCGGCCAATTTATAGATTCCACCAGTGATTTTTCGAATTTTTCGCATTCAGTTTCAGCATTGCGCTTGTAATAATTCATCAGGCCGTCAAGTCCGATCGACCATGCGGATGCTACAGCAGTCCCTACGGACAGATCAGGCTGCAATGAGCCGGATGTACCTATCCTTATTAATTTCAGGCTTCTTTTCAATGGATTATCTTGTCGCCGTTTCAGATCAATATTTGCCAAAGCATCCAATTCATTTACTACTATATCTATATTATCTGTTCCTATACCTGTACTTAATACCAAAATCCTGGTTTTATGAAAATACCCCGATAAAGAAGTGAATTCTCTGTTGATGGCCAGATTTTCCGTTCTATCAAGAAACTCTCCAACCCAGGCAACTCTGGCCGGATCACCAACCAAAATAACATAATCAGCTATTTGCTCTGGGAAAAGTTTTAGATGAAAAATGCTTCCATCAGGGTTTAATATCAATTCAGACTCACTATATCTATCCATCTTTGACTAATTCTATCGAACTAAAATACGCAATGCAAATCGTTCGGTACCCCTAAGGAAGTACCTTTTTTATATTTTTGTCGATTTAATCCTAAACTGTAATCAATCATGATTCAAAGAATACAATCGCTCTATCTGCTTATCGGCCTTATAATATGGAGTTTGTTTTTTTTCATTCCTGTAGTTATTGAAACGGTTCCTATGACGGTTTGTTTTGCTCTGGTAGAACTCCTGATATTTGTTTCGATTTTCCTCTATGGAAAACGGGAGCTGCAAAGCAAACTTACCATTCTGATTAGGGTCCTGCAACTCCTGTTTTACGGGATTATTGCAATTTATGCCGCTTTGGGAAAAGGTCCGGCAGAGGCTACTGCTGATTTGCATATCTGGCTTGCTATCCCATTAGTTTCAGGGATAAGTATTTATCTGGCCTTTCGAGGAATCAAACATGACATCTCATTGCTGAAAGCTCAGGACAGGATACGCTAACGATAGAAAAACTTATCAGGATCGCCCTGGATCAATGAATCTCGAGATGATCCTGATCGGTGATCTTTTCGCAATACCTGCATTTAAGCGCAACCGGATTCTTTTCCACAACTTCAAAATGTGCTGTCATCTGTTCATGATTGCTGATGCATTTAGGATTCATGCATTTAGCAATTCCTGTTATCTCATCGGGAATAATAACAACTCGTTTTTCAATCACTTCATAATCCCGTATGATATTTAGCTTCGCGTCGGGTGCAACAAGTGAGATCTTGTTAATTTCTTCGTCCTTGAAAAAGATGTCGGCAACTTTGATTATGGCTTTCTTGCCAAGTTTCTTGCTTTCGAGGTTAAATCCAAAAGTTACCTGATGGCCAATTTTATCCAATCCTAATATATTGATAACACTGAATAAGCTTGATGAAGGAATATGGTCTATGACGGTGCCGTTCTTAATGGCATTTACCTTTAATTCTTTCTTAGTTTCCATGATTCTGAGGATTTTACTTAACACCTAAAATTTTCGAAATTATTGCCATTCTTGTGTAAACACCGTTTTGAGCCTGTTGAAAGTAATAGGCCTTAGGATTTGCATCCACATCATAATTTATTTCGTTCACCCGTGGCAGGGGATGAAGTATTTTCATGTTTGGTTTGGTATTGCTCAGCATTGAATTTCTTAGGATGTAAACGTTCTTGACTTTTTCATATTCCAGGGGATCAGAAAACCGCTCTTTTTGAACACGTGTCATATACACAATGTCGGCATCATCCATATTGTCGGCAATATCCTTGTACTCATAATATTCTACCCCTTTACTGTTAAGGAGTATCTTATATTCTTCCGGCATTTTCAACTCTTCAGGTGCAATAAAGATGAAAATCGGATTGAAGTCCGCCATGGCGATCAGCAGAGAGTGCACTGTCCGTCCATATTTCAGATCGCCAACCATGCAAATTTTAAGATCCTTAAGCCTGCCTTGTGTCTTTCTTATTGAATACATATCAAGCAGCGTTTGTGTCGGATGTTGATGAGCTCCGTCGCCAGCGTTTATTATCGGCACGGGTGATACCTCGCTCGCATATTTGGCACTTCCTTCCAATGGATGGCGCATTACAATGAGATCACAGTAATTGGAAACAGTAAGAATCGTGTCTTTCAATGTTTCACCTTTGGAGACACTGGAGGAGGAAGAATCTGAAAACCCGATTACCCTTCCGCGCAAACGGTTTACGGCAGACTCAAAACTGAGGCGCGTACGCGTGGATGGCTCATAAAACAGCGTAGCTACCACACGCCCGCCCAAAATATCCTGATTGGGATTCTTTTCAAATTCAGCTGCA
>CAILAQ010000514.1 GCA_903832165.1 uncultured Bacteroidota bacterium
CGCTGGTATATTCCGATGGACCCACCCCCAGCATGATACTCAGGCTGACCAGCGCACCAATGAAAACAGCGGCAACAAAACCTCCGAGAATTATCCGTATCTCTGATTTATCGAGTGGCCGGATACTCCCCAATACCAATGGCATCAATAATAGCGGCAATTTCAGCTTGACATCGTGAATACCGTATGCCAGATCATCTGAATATATTAAGGCCAGAACCGGAATAATAAATATCAGGGTGAAGACCAATATCTGAGGACGCATTTTTATCCGTCGCCATTTTTCGTCGAATTTACCTTCGGCCAGCCAGGTGACAGCAAGGAGTATCTGGGCCGCACTTGCCAGATATTTCGATAATGGCATGGCAGCCACTGTTGCAAATAGAAAAAACAGGGTAAGATTCCTGAAAGTCAGCTGTCGTTTTATCAGATCCCGTGTCATTTTCTATGAATATACGTCAAAATTAGGTTTTACACAGGTGCAATTTAATAAGTTGTCCGGTTTTGAGTCAGTTTAAGAATTAAAAACCGGTTTATTTGTATAAAAAACCATGTACTCGGTCGGAATATTATCTGGGCAGGGAAAATGGCCGGAAGTTCTTGCAGAAATGCTGAAAACTTCCGGTTCAAATGTTTCCGGCTGGATCAACCCCCGGGAAGCTTCTCCACTAGATACGCAGCAGCTCATCGACTTTTCGGATCTTATCTGGATACCTGAAAAAATAAGTGCCGGCATGGATGAGGCCGTTCAGGTTATTCGCCGCTCGAGACACCTGTCGCTGGGCTTTCCGGTGGTGGAATTCATCGAAGAAGCTCAGGGCATGGTGAAACTGGCGCACGAAGCACGTGTTCAGGTGCAGATCGGGCACCGCGACTGGTACAATCCGGTTGTGCGGAGTTCGCTGATGCATATTTTTCATCCCCAGAGCATACGTTTTACGGATCATCTGACTGAATTTCCGCAGGCGGAGAGTCACCACCAGGTTTTTAATATCATAGTGGCCGATCTTGATCTGGCGCTGGGGCTGGCAGGCAGCACGGTCAGACGGGTAAGGCCGCATGTTTCGAGGCTGCTCGACGGTACTACAATTCAAATAGATATCCGCGTTGAGATGCATAATGGCACGGTGATCAGCCTGGTCATCCGAAAATTTGCACGGGAATCGGAGCGCAAAGTTGAGGTCATCCAGCCATCCGGAATTCTTAATATCGATTTACTTCAGGGAATCAGCACTTTAGAAGAATATAAAGATGGCGATATCGGGTTTCCTGTCGCCGGAAAAAAATTATGGCCCCCGGAAGGTGAGGCCCAGGCTGCGGTCCCTCTTGAAATTCATGCCGATGAGGATGCAGCCCGCCAGTGCCTCAGCTTCATTCATGCATTGGAAAGGGGGCGACACTCCCTTTCAAGCCTGGAGGGCGGTTTCAAGGCCCTTGAGATCGCACGGCAGATTGAAACGGCCCTCGGCCACCTCTAATGTTCCTTAATTCAGACCCCTGGCAATTTAATGAACAGAGTTTTCAACAAATTAAAAGTTGATAAACTTGGTACGTTTAAAAAAAGTTGTATTTTTGCACTCCAATTCGTTCGGGCCTTGCCCGACTTATTGATTTTCAGCTATTAATTTTAAAGGACGGATTAAAGTGAACACGTTAAGCTACAAGACGATCTCAGCCAACAAGGCAACTGTACAAAAGGAATGGGTTGTACTCGATGCAACCAACGCTGTGTTGGGTCGTTTTTCATCAGAAGTTGCCAGCATCCTTCGTGGAAAGAACAAGGCAAGTTACACTCCTCACGTTGACTGTGGAGATAATGTAATCGTTATCAATGCTGAGAAAATCCGGATGACCGGAAACAAGATGAACGACCGGGTTATCTGGACATATTCAGGTTTTCCTGGCGGTCAGAAAGAACGCACTCCTGCTCAGATGATGGCGAAAGATCCTACGCGTGTTGTTGAACATGCTATTAAAGGTATGCTTCCTAAAAATCGTTTGGGTCGCGAAGTTTTCAGAAACCTGCATATCTATGCCGGAAATGAACACCCGCACATTGCCCAGAACCCGAAAAGTATTGAATTACAAAAGTAGAATATAAGATTCATGGAACTGATTAACACTATTGGTAGAAGGAAAGCGGCAGTTGCCCGTATTATCTTGAACGAAGGAAAAGGACAGATCACGATCAATAAAAAAGACCTGGCCGAGTATTTTCCGATCTTCCAGCTTCAGCATATTGTAACCCAGCCACTCAATGTTCTTGAGGTAGCCGGTAAATATGATATCCGCGTCAATCTTGACGGCGGCGGTATCAAAGGACAGGCCGAAGCTCTTCGTCTGGCAATCGCCCGCGCACTTGTGGTCATTGATCCTGAGTGTAAAAAAGTTCTCCGTGCCAATGGTTTCCTTACCCGTGACCCAAGGGTTGTTGAACGTAAAAAACCAGGTCAGCCAGGTGCAAGGAAACGCTTCCAATTCTCAAAACGCTAATATCTCTATCACAGAGTATAGTTTAGTATCTAAACCTGAAGGACTTACGGCTTTTCGTAACTACCAGCAGGTTGCTTAAACAGAAGGTAAACTAGAATTATAATTATGTCCAGAACAAATTTTCAGGAATTGCTTGATGCAGGTGTCCATTTTGGTCACCTCAAACGTAAGTGGAATCCAAACATGGCTCCCTACATCTTCATGGAGAAGAACGGGATTCATATTATCGACCTCCACAAAACCGCTTTTAAAATCGATGAAGCCGCTGAAGCAATGAAGCGTATCGCTAAATCAGGGCGGAAAATCTTATTCGTTGCCACAAAAAAACAGGCAAAAGAAATCGTAGCCGAAAAGGTTACTCCAACAGGAATGCCTTTCGTAACAGAACGCTGGTCGGGCGGTATGCTCACCAACTTCCCTACCGTAAGGAAAGCTGTTAAGAAAATGATCTCCATCGATAAGATGGCTACCGACGGAACTTTCGACCATATGTCGAAACGTGAACGTCTGCAGGTTACCCGTCAGCGTAACAAACTGGAAAAACTGCTCGGCAGTATCAAGGACCTGACCCGTTTGCCGGCAGCCCTTTTCGTTGTTGACGTATCCAAAGAACATATCGCCGTTAACGAAGCGCACAAACTGAATATCCCGGTATTTGGAATGGTTGACACCAATTCAGATCCTGAAAAAGTTGACTTCGCTATCCCGGCCAACGATGATGCTTCAAAATCGATCGCACTCATTTGCGGAATCATGTGCAAAGCAATCGAAGAAGGCCTGGATGAAAGAAAGGCTGAAAAAGATAAAGAAGAAGATGTGAAGCCGAAAAAATCGGAAACTTCCGAAGATTCAGCCCGCCCAACCGTCGGTAAGAAGCCTATGCGCAAACGTATCACTGCTGAAGTTGCCGGTGATGATGATGATGCTGAATAACTTCTAATTCTAAAAATCATGACAGAAATAAAAGCTTCTGAGGTAGCAAAGCTACGTCAAATGACCGGTGCCGGCATGATGGACTGTAAGCAGGCCCTCACCGAGACTAATGGTGATTTTGAGCAGGCTATCGATATCCTCCGCAAAAAAGGTCAGAAAGTCGCTAATAAAAGAGCCGACCGTGAAGCCTCTGAAGGTGCAGTTATTGCAAAATGCAACAGCGAACATACTTTCGGTGTTGTTCTGGTTCTCAATTGCGAAACTGATTTTGTGGCAAAAAACGAAGACTTCGTAAAAAAAGCCCATACTTTTGCTGCTGCAGCAATTGCTGCTAAAGCAACCACTCTTGAAGGAATGAAACAACTGATTGTTGACGGACATTCCATTGAAAGTGAAGTAACCAACATGACAGGCATTATCGGTGAAAAAATAGATATCTCCTTCTTTAAATCACTCGAGTCACCATTTGTAATGCCATACATTCATCCAGGTAACCGTCTGGCTACACTGGTGAGCATGTCGAAAAATGTTGCTGACGAACAGCCGGCTAAAGACGTTGCAATGCAGGTTGCCGCTATGGCACCGGTTGCAGTAAATAAAGACACTATCCCACAGTCAATTATCGACAAGGAACTGGAAATTGGTCGTGCAATTGCACTCGAAGAAGGCAAACCAGCCGCTATCATTGATAAAATTGCAGAAGGCAAACTGGGTAAATTCTTCAAGGAAAATACCCTCTTAAGCCAGGATTTTATTAAAGACCACAAAACTTCAGTTGGCGATTATCTTACTCATATTGATAAAGACCTGACCGTTGTTGATTTCGTCCGGTTTACACTGAACGTTGACTGAGAAACTCGTCCGCCAGCGGATATGAAACATCAAAATCCCGGTCACCACCGGGATTTTTTTTTATCTTTCGGGGATCAACCCAACGAACATGGCAACCTTTAAAAGAATTCTGCTGAAATTATCCGGCGAATCGCTCCTCGGGCAATCATCTCATGGTATCGATAACGCCCAGCTCGAAAGTTTTACCAGCCAGGTAACTGAAATACGTAACATGGGTGTTCAGGTTGGACTGGTTATCGGTGGCGGCAATATTTTCCGCGGTCTTTCCGGTGCCAAAGCCGGCTACGACCGTGTAAAAGGGGACTATATGGGTATGCTTGCCACGGTGATCAACGGACTTGCCCTGCAGTCGTCGTTCAGGCAATCCGGAACGCCTTCGCGCCTCTTTACCTCGATACGGATGGAACCTGTGGCTGAATTCTGGCACCGCGATAAAGTAGTGGATGCCCTGGAAGCCGGTGAAGTTTGTATCTTCTCTGCCGGAACCGGAAATCCGTTCTTTACCACCGACACCACAGCAGCGCTGCGAGGTGTGGAGATCGGTGCCGAAGTGCTCCTGAAAGGCACCCGCGTAGATGGTGTTTACAGCGCCGATCCGGAAAAAGATCCTCAGGCAGTCCGATACGACTCGATCACATTTGATGATGTTATTTCCCGGAACCTGAAAATCATGGACCAGACAGCCTTCACCCTCTGCAAAGAGAACAATTTGCCAATCATGGTGTTTGACATGAATACCCGTGGAAATCTGAAACGTCTGATTTCCGGGGAAAATATTGGCACCATCATTCAGAAATAAATAATTTTACCTGCTAGAATTCTAATGACTAAAGGCCATGAATGAAGAAGTTGAACTTATCCTCGAAGACACTGAGGAAAAAATGGAACGGACCATTAAACATCTCGACAATGAACTGTCGAAAATCAGGGCCGGCCGTGCCAATATTCACATGCTCGATGGTATCATGGTGAACTATTACGGCAACCCTACCCCGCTCACCCAGATTGCTAATGTAAACTCACCCGACGCACGCACGCTGGCTATTCAGCCATGGGAAAAAAATATGATCGATCCGATCGAAAAGTCGATTCTGGTGGCCAACCTCGGTATGACACCGATGAATAATGGTGAAATCATAAGAATAAATATACCGATGCTCACTGAAGACCGCCGGCGCGAACTGGTGAAAAAGGTGAAAATAGAGGGTGAAAGCGCACGCGTAGGTATCCGGAATAACAGGCGGGACGGTAATGAGCAGCTTAAGAAGCTTATCAAGGAAGGACTATCTGAAGATGACGAAAAAGATGCCGAAAAAGTGGTTCAGGAAATGACCGACAAATATATCAGGGTGGTGGATGACAGACTCGTTGCCAAAGAAAAGGATATAATGACTATCTGACCATCTGCAGGACCAACATGATTCCAACCCAAAAAACCACTTTCTCGCTGCTGAATGCCATCAACAGTCCGGCCGATCTTAAGAAAATGAGCGAAGCCGATCTGTTACAGGTGTGCAAGGAACTCAGGGCGTTCATCATTGAGGAAGTTTCCTGCAATCCGGGTCATCTTGGTGCCAACTTAGGCGTTGTGGAACTCACTGTAGCACTGCATTATGTTTACAATACGCCGTACGATCAGCTGATATGGGATGTGGGACACCAGGCTTACGGCCATAAAATTCTTACAGGCCGGCGTGATATTTTTCATACCAACCGGAAATTTAAAGGCATCAGCGGTTTTCCGAAAAGAACGGAAAGCGAGTATGACTCTTTTGGCACCGGACACTCCTCAACCTCAATTTCCGCCGCTTTGGGCATGGCAGTGGCGGCTAACCGCAAAGGAGAATTCAACCGTAAAACTATTGCTGTTATCGGCGATGGTGCCCTCACAGGAGGCATGGCTTTCGAAGGCCTGAACAACGCCGGTATCGAACGGTCGAATTTACTGGTAATCCTGAACGACAATAATATGGCCATCGATCCCAATCATGGCGCACTGAATGACTATCTCCTTGATATTACGACTTCTGGAACCTGGAACCGGTTTAAGGGAGATACCTGGAAAATACTTGGCGTACTCGGAAAAATCGGGCCGGATGCCCGCCGTATGGTCCAGACTCTCGAGACTGCCATCAAGCACATGATTCTCAAGCAGAGCAACCTGTTTGAATCGCTGCACTTTCGCTATTTCGGTCCGGTGGATGGGCACGACGTGCTGCATCTGGTAAAGGTTCTGGAGGATATGAAAAATATCGAGGGGCCAAAACTGCTTCATATACTTACAAAAAAAGGAAAAGGACTGCCTCTGGCTGAAGTCAACCAGACCGTTTATCATGCACCCGGAAAATTTGATAAAATTACCGGCGAAATCACTGATGAGGAACCGAAAGGCTTCCCTCCTAAATACCAGGATGTATTCGGGCTCACACTTTTGGAGCTGGCCAGGGCAAATCCTAAGATCATGGGCATCACTCCTGCAATGCCCTCAGGATCATCCATGAACCTTATGATGGCCGAAATGCCTGACCGTACTTTCGATGTCGGGATAGCTGAACAGCATGCCGTAACATTCTCAGCAGGCCTGGCGGCGCAAGGATTCATCCCTTTCTGCAATATCTATTCATCCTTTATGCAGCGGGCATTTGACCAGGTAATCCACGATATTGCCATTCAAAAATTACCGGTTGTTCTTTGCCTCGACCGCGGAGGGCTGGTGGGCACAGACGGCCCTACTCATCACGGGTCATTTGATCTGGCGTATATGCGTATCATCCCGAATCTGATTGTTGCGGCTCCGATGAACGAGGAGGAATTGAGAAATCTGATGTATACCGCACAGGAAGAAAATCATGGCCCGTTTGTGATCCGCTATCCAAGGGGACAAGGGGTAATGACCGATTGGCGGCAACCTTTTAAGAGCCTTCCGATCGGCAGGGGCCGGATGATCTCCGATGGAACAGAAGTGGCGGTACTTTCGGTGGGCCACCCCGGCAATCTGGTTGTTAAAGCACTGCAGGCACTGGAAAAAGAAGGCCTGAAGCCTGCCCATTTTGATCTGCGCTATATCAAGCCGCTGGATGTGGAGATCCTCCATCAAGTATTTACGAGGTTTAAAAGAATTATCACTGTTGAGGATGGCACCATCGTGGCCGGCTTCGGCAGTGCAGTTGCAGAATTCATGGTGCATAACAATTACAGTGCGAGATTGAAAATGCTCGGAATTCCGGATGAATTTATTGAGCATGGTACCCAACGCCAGCTATACCGCGAATGCGGTTTCGATCCGGAAAGCATCGCAAATGCGATAAGGGAAATCCGTCTTGACTGAAATTATGGCCGCCGCCCGGAATTAATCCGGGAAAATCCTAGTATATTTATACTTGAACTTAACCCTTGAAATTATGACCTCCCTGATTCAAGCTGTCTTAATAGATGATGAGGATAACAGTCTCGAAGCACTGTCCATTCTTCTGCAAAGATATTGCCCCGATGTTCAGGTAGTGGGTACGGCTCAAACCGTTGAATCTGCCATTGAACTTATCGACAGGATAAAACCCGAACTGGTATTTCTGGACATTGCCCTGCCTGATGGCCAGGGATTCCAGGTACTTGAGGATGTTGAATATACCGGATTCGAAGTGATCTTTACAACCGCTTATGACCAATACGCGCTCAAGGCCTTTGACTTCTCGGCGCTCGATTACCTTCTCAAGCCCATCAGTACAGAGAAATTACAACAGGCGGTCGACCGTTATTCGAAAATCAGGAAAGAGGCAAATTTCGGCGATCGTGTATCCGTTTTAAGGGAAGGGCTGTCCAACCATAATGAACGCATCATACTTTCCTCCATGGATGGTTTTGATGTTTACAAAATTGCCGATATCATTCGCTGTGAGGCTAACGGCAGCTATACTACATTTTACCTCAAGGGCGGCCATCGGATTGTCACCTCAAAAACTCTCAATAATTTCGAAAGGCTGCTTATTGACCTTTCCTTTGTCAGGGTCCACAGCAAGCACTTGATCAACCTCGAATTCGTTAAAAAATATGTTTCCGGTCGAGGTGGCTACATCGTTTTTGAAGATGGAACCCAGGTCGATGTCAGTGAGCGTAAGAAAAAAGAGTTCATCAGCCGCATGAAGGGGCATGCAAGAACGACTTAACTTTACAGTTGACAACTTTATTGTACCTTAGTTACTCACTAACAAACACTCTTTAATACAACTCACTTATGAAAAGATTTACGCTGTTAATTCTGATGTTGTCTTTTGTCGTATTGACTTACGGACAAAAGATTAATTTCAATCAGGGCAAAGCTGTACCTTTCGGTTCCGAACTGATTACTCCTATTCCTCAATCCAGAGAATCTAACCATAAAGGCGGCGGTGAAGTTTTTTTCAAAGAAACCTTCAACTGGAAAAATGCAGCCGATCCTAAAGGGTGGACTGCTCCTGCGGGATACCAGATTGTTGAAGAAACCGACTTTGGCTGTCCATGGGTTTGGCGGGCAGGGACCGACAGTATCAAAGGCCTGTTAACCTTTGAGCCTGGTCATGCTTACTCCCTTACTCCTGAAGATGGCTATTTCGTTTTTCCAATGGACGAGTATAATTATAAGGATGGAGTCAGTACATCTAACGGAGCAATATCCTGGTTTCAGTTGCCCGAGATAGATTGTTCAACCCATCCGGGGGTCCTTTTGACCTTCAGGCAATTTTTTCGTTTGTTTCCAAACACAGATATTAAAGTTGCTGTTTCAAACGACCTCGGAGTTCATTGGGCTAACTATAACGTGTCTTATGCTACCCGAACCAGCATTTTTTGCAAAAATCCTTTCCCTGAACTCAATATTTCCGAGGTTGCCGCGGGTATGCCAAAAGTCTGGATCAAATTTATCTGGAATGGCATGAGCGACTATTTCTGGTGTATTGATGATATCGAGCTGATGGAAAGTTATGACAACGATATTCTGATGGAGAATACCTGGTCGTATGCAATTGATCTTGATAATGCTGATAATAATGAAGGCTTTGTTTATATGACTCCATTCTCGCAGATTGGAACAGACAACTTCGGGGGCTACACCTTCGCTGGGGCTCTCCTTAATGAAGGACTGAATGACCAGGAGAGCGTTAATCTGAATGCAAAAGTATTTAAAAATGGAACATCGGTATATGATGAGACTTCCGTATCACGTGATATCTGGGCTGTTCAAAGGGATACTTTCCCCGTGACCAAAATTTTTAATCCTGATGGATACGGTAATTATGAAATGGTTCTTAATTCCCATGCCAAAGCCCCTGATCAGCGGCCTTTAAACAACACCTACTCAGATACTTTCTATATTACCGACAGTATATATTCTGTTTGTGACTGGAATTTTGAGGAGCATACAAGTACAGCCGCCTGGGGTAACAACGACGGGGACTATATGGGAATAGCCTACGATATCAAAAAACCTGTGGAGGCAAACTCAATCTCCTGTATGATTATGCAGAGGCCAAAAAATAGAGTTGCCAGCACCCATGTTGGTTATAATTTTCAGTACTGGCTATTCAGATGGGATGATACGGAAGCTGCCTGGGTCGAAACGATAATGTCAGAATATACCGAAGTGACACAGGAAATGATTGATACCTGGGTGACTCTGCCACTTCAGAAAGATGGTGAATCTGAATTTTTGCAACCGGGATTCTATGTCGCAGCCATCCAGACATATCATGGCGGTGGTGCCGGCGCAAGTAACAGGGTCTTCCGGTTTACCATCGGCGCCGACCAAAGCCATCGGTTTTCTTATGGCAAAACACTTTTCCGCCGTTACACGGATGCCGGCTGGTCACAGAACGATGAACTTGGAATGATCCGTCTGAACATCAATAGTACCGGTGCTCCGAAAAATGCGGACGTGGTATTCAATGTTGATATGAACATTCCGATTTCCAATGGCTCCTTCAAACCCGCATCTGATTTTGTTGACCTTTCAGGTACAGTGAACAATTGGGGTTCATCAGCACACATGACAGATGATAACGCTGACGGAATTTATTCCCTGACCGTTCCCGCACTGGGCTGCTTCCAGAAAATCGAGTATAAATACCGGATCAACGGAAACTGGAATACTTCAGAATTCCCATCAGGCGGACCAAACAGGGTTTACCGCACTTCCTACTACAACATGATCCATGATGTATACAACAATGGTAAGAGCCTGGGTATCGATGCCAATTCATTGACCCCTTCGATCAATGCATACCCGAATCCGTCCGACGGACAGTTTATCATAGCTGTAACCAACGCACAGGTAGTGGATCTTAACATTGTTGTAACCAACATTCAGGGCCAGACTGTTTATCAGAATCAGGTTAAATCGGTTCTGAACTATCAGGAAAACATCGACCTCAGCTCATTCGCCAAAGGAATGTACTTCCTGAAAGTGAATAATGAGGTAATGAAGCTATTGGTTAAATAAGAAGGTAAAAGGTTACCGTTGCCAACTTTTGGCTGGATAAATTAGTACGGCTGACACTTTTAAAGTTGGCAACTGTAAAAAGTAGAGCTGACGGCTTTTTAAAGCTGCCAGCTCTATTTTTTTTAAATTATTCAACAACATTGTAACATTTATAAAAATATATATCTTAGTTTTTCACTAACAAACACACTTTAATACTACCCGCTTATGAAAAGATTTACATTACTCCTGCTGATGTGCTCTGTTATTGTCCTCTCCTATGGACAAG
>CAILAQ010000515.1 GCA_903832165.1 uncultured Bacteroidota bacterium
AGTACCTTGGGAGCTCCGTCATGCTTTCCAATAGCATTCTGCGCAGCTTCTTTCCCTGCAGCAAATGAATCTGCAAGATTACTGAACCCTATTCCGATAGTATTGTTTGACATAGAAAGCGTTCCGCCAAGTATCAATAGATTAACAGAATATGGAGATGTGAGTGTAAACTTTCTGTATTCCTTCTGACTTTCTGATAATACGCCCTTTATGGTGCGTAATGTCAAAAGCTACTGGCACACTCCAGCTTGAAACATCAATAATGGGGGGTAACTTCTCTAATATACAATCAATGCTGGCACTCTTCAGTGAAATTTTCGAAAGAAATGCACTCCTGGATATATGCCGGAACAGAGATTTCGACTCTGTTCCAGATTGATTTTTCAATGTATGCTGAGGGGGTGCGTAATGTGATCAAACTTCTGGTTTCGGGTGAACCCAGAAGTTTGAATAGTCACAGTCAGCAGTGCTTATCCATTAAAAGGACATAGATAGCTCAGAAAGGTAGGTCTTGATTGACTGGTGTTTGCCAAGGCCAAGTTTCTTATGCATTCTGTAACGTATGCTTTCCATACCTCTTGTCGATATACCTACAGAACGGGCAATCTCAATAGTGTCATAATTCAATTTTACAAGCAGGCTTATTCTAAGTTCACGCTGGTTGAGGTTGGGGTGCTTTTTCTGAAGTCTTGACAGAAAAATAGAGTCAGTTTCAGTCAGCTCAATGTTGAGTCGCTTTTCGATTGTTTCGGTCTCAATCAAGCTGAGGCATGAGTCAGTCATAAGTCTCTTGACGCCGGCATCAATTTCCAATGCATATATCTGGTCAAGAAGATTCCGCAAGGCATTGGTTTTTTCTGCGATTGCAGTAGAAACTCTTGTGAGTTCCATATCCTGAGTTGCAACTCTCGTCTTTAAAGCAGCGATCTCCTTTTCGAAATCAAGAGTTGACTTTTGGCTCTGTATTGCTTCTGTTTTCATTGTGTTATCATGTGGGTTATTCAATGTTCGAAGTAATGTAAACGGCAAGTGAGCTTATATATTCCTCCGCATGCTTCCAATTATCCGAATAAAAGTAATCATCACTTCCTCGACGTATTCAAGGCTGTAATATCGATTTATTTTCTAAAATACCAATGAAATTCGTTTTTTCTGCATAAAAACACTCTTTTCATGGTTTAAGTACGTCGAAAAAAGAAATTGCGTTATTCGTTCCTGCTGCCGTATTTTCTTTTCTGGTAAGCTATTACACACTTTTTGGTGCAAATTCATTTTTCAGCGGGGCTCTGTTATTTTGTTCTTAAAGTCTAAATGAACAGCTTATGTCCATCAGTGTTATTTTTATCTGTTATGAAAATATCTGTCGTTCTCCGATGGCAGAAGGAATATTTTCCTCTCTGCTGGCAAGGCATAATCTTCAGCATATATTTTCGGTCAGTTCCGCAGGTACCGTCAACTACCAGCAAGGCTCTGCTCCTGACTATCGGGCAATAGAAGCACTTTCCGCTTTTGGTATTGATATTTCTTCAGTTCGTGCGCGCTGTACAGATGATCTGGATCTTTATGCCTACGACTGGATATTTGTGATGGATCATGACAATTATGAAGAAATATGCAGCTCGTTCATTTCTGCCGAAAGGCCAAGGGTGCATATGGTTATGGATTTTGTTGACGGTCGTTCCGGCGAGGAAATCACTGACCCTTATTATGGCACCGCTAAAGAATTTGAAAGGGTAATGAGCGATCTTTTCATTGCATCTGAACAGATTCTTTCCCGGATTTTTGAAGAATACCCTCTTGTCGAATTAGAGGTCTTCGGGGAATAACATAACACTCTTCTTTTTTTCTCTATTCACTTATGATAAAGCGCTCCCGCTACCTTTTTATTTTTAATCCTACAGCTAATAAAGGTCGTGCTGCCGGCAGGGTTTCCTGGCTTAATGCACTTCTTGCAGGGCATAAAGAGTCCTCAATGGTTACCACTACTCATGCAGGACATGCGGAAGATATTGCCCGTTCCTCTATTCCTGAACAGCAATGCCTGATTTCATGTGGTGGCGACGGGACTCTTCATGAAGTAGTTAATGGTGTGGCGGAAACAGAGATAACGGTTGGGATTCTGCCTATAGGTTCAGCTAATGATTTCATTAAAACGCTGAATCCTTCCTACACCGCAACTACCGGTATCAGCCATTTTTATAATGCACAGAGTAAAAAAGTTGATCTGGGGAGTGTCTCATTCGGTAAAACTGATCACAGGTATTTTATCAACTCCCTTGGTCTTGGTTTCACAGGCAGGGTAGCCAAAGCTGTTAAAGGTGCTCCATGGCTGAAAGGGGAGCTCTCTTACGTGTATGCACTTTTAAGTGTGCTTGCCGGGTATGCCTCTGTAGACATGCAGATTAAAATAACACTGGAAGACTCCTTTATGGAGCTTCACGGGCCTGTTTTTGCTTTTTCCGTGTTAAATGGCAAAATCGAAGGGGGCAAATTCAAGATTTCACCTCATTCAGAACTCTCCGACGGGTTGCTTGATGTGTGTATTCTCAAGGCAGTCACTAAACTTGAATTTTTCCTCTATGTGCTCAAGTATATTAACGGCACCCATATCACCGATCCAAAGGTGATTTATTGCAAGGCGAAGGCTGTCGAGGTGATGCTTGAGCACGCTGATGTTATGCATGTTGATGGAGAG
>CAILAQ010000516.1 GCA_903832165.1 uncultured Bacteroidota bacterium
ATCATATGGATGCACATTATTCAGGACAAATGAAAAAACAGCCGCCTTATCAGCACTGGTTCCATACATTTTCAACTGTGAAATTTCGCCGAGCTTAAGGGTCGCATAATCACGCAGCTCATGCTCGTAGCGCTGGATCTTATCGAGTCCGATACTGCTGACATATTTTAATGATTCCGCCAGTCCGATAGCACCGATAAAATTCGTGGTGCCGGCTTCGAATTTGAATGGCAATTCGTTATAAGTTGTTTTCTCGAAAGTCACCTGGTCAATCATATCGCCGCCACCCTGATACGGAGGCAGCTTTTCGAGCAACTCCTCCTTGCCGTAAAGGACGCCGATACCTGTCGGACCATATATTTTATGTCCGGAAAAAGCATAAAAATCACAGTCGAGGTCAACCACATCCACCGGCTCATGCTGAACCGCCTGGGCGCCGTCGAGCAACACCGGAACACTGTGACTATGGGCGATTCTGACGATCTCTTTCACTGGATTAATCGTTCCGAGAACATTGGAAACGTGGGTTACTGAAACGATGCGGGTACGGTCAGAAAAGAGATTCTTGTATGCCTCCATATCCAGTTCTCCTTCATCGGTCACCGGAATAATTTTCAGGCTTGCACCTTTACGTTCGCAGGCCATTTGCCAGGGAACGATATTGGAATGGTGCTCCATGGTGGATAAAATGATCTCGTCGCCTGATTTCAGCATGCCCTCCCCCACCGAAAAAGCCACCAGGTTAATGGATCCTGTAGCTCCTGAAGTAAAGATAATCTGCGAGGACTTAGGAGCCCCGATAAATTGCTGCACCGTAATTCTTGCCTCCTCATATAAGGTGGTCATCTTATCGCTCAGAAAATTCACTGATCGGTGTATTGAAGCATTTTGCTCCCTGTGAATCTTATTGATTGCCTCTGTCATCCGCAACGGCTTTTGTGTCGTTGCACCATTATCCAGATAGGCCAGTGGCTTGCCGTAAACCATCTGATCGAGGATCGGAAAGTCTTTCCTGATCTGTTGAATGGGAAAATCAGTCATTTTTCAGCATGTTTCCTGACAGTGAAGAGGACAACTGTTACAGCGTGATAACTCGCCGCGCAATCTTTTATCAACCAAATCGGAAAGGCGCTCACGCAGTGGCTCCACCGATATTTTACCAAGAATTTCATGACCGAACGCGTACATGAGCAGCAGTCGGGCCTCGCGAACGGAGATACCCCGGCTTTGAAGATAAAATATAGCCATCGGATCGAGTTGACCTACGGTGGCTCCATGGCTGCACTTTACGTCATCAGCATAAATTTCGAGCTGAGGCTTTGTACTCACCCGTGCATCACTGGTCATCAGGATATTATTATTTGTCTGATAAGCCAGCGTTTTCTGAGCGTTGGGCTGTACTAAAATTCGACCTGTAAAGGCCGCAGTGGCCTTATCATCAAGAATATACTTGAAATTCTGGTTGCTCGTGCAATTTGGCGCGGCATGATCCACAAACGTATAACTATCAATATGCTGGGTTTCATCAACCAGCGAAAGTCCGAGGGTTTGGTTGGATGCACCTTCGCCATTCAGGCAGGTGTACACATTATTCCTGATCATCCCCCCGTGCAGGGTGATGGTATTGAAAATGGCATCGCTTGCCCTTTCCTGGTGCACAAAGGAGGTGGATATCTGGTTACAGTTATCATTCTCATTCTGAAGTTTTACATAATCGAGATGGGCATTGGGGCCCAGATAGATTTCGGTCACTGAATTGGTCAGGAACTGGCGCGCCGAAAGTGAATGATCGCACACCACAACGCGGGCAGTAGCGCCCTCCTCAACGATCACCAGATTTCTGTGCTGGACAAAAAGATCCTCAGGCGACAGGAGCACATTTACGATCTGGACGGCACGGTCGCTGCCGGCCCCTCGAGGAACGTAAATAAAGGTTCCGTCCTGAGCAAATGCAGTATTCAGCGCCACTAATCCATCCTTCTCATAATCAGCATATTTTGAATAATGCGCCTTGATCAGGTCGGGATATTGCCTTGCTGCTTCGGCCATGCTTCCAACGATCATTCCACCGGGAAGAACCTGCAGCCTCGGCCGGTTTTCATAAAACCAGCCATTAACGATCAGCACGAGTTCGGTATCAAGTTCCGGTATATCGCAATGAAAAAGATCATCCACAGAAAAAAGGATTTTCTTCTCCTCGATATACCTGTTTAACGGTGAAAGAAAGATCTTCGGGATATTGGTCGACTTATAATTTTCGAAGGATGCATCCGGGATTCCGAGCTTCCGGAAGCTCTCCATGGCAGCCGGCCTAACAGAGTTGAATACGGAGCTCGATGAGCTCATCAGCAGATCGCGATTGGAAAAATACCAATCAGCCAGCTGATTATCCAACGTTATTTTTTCTGATACGGGTTCCATTTTACGCTTCGTTTTCCTCTTTTATCCAATCGTAGCCCTTTTCCTCCAGTTCGTAGGCAAGTGATTTATCACCTGATTTAACAATACGGCCGCCTGACAGCACGTGAACGAAATCGGGCACAATGTAATCCAGAAGTCGCTGATAATGTGTGATTACAATCATAGCATTATCGGGCCTCCGCAAGCGGTTGACACCTGTAGCCACCGTTTTCAGGGCATCAATATCCAGACCGGAATCTGTTTCATCCAGAATTGCCAGTTTCGGCTCAAGCATGGCCATCTGGAAAATTTCATTCTTCTTTTTTTCTCCGCCTGAAAAGCCTTCGTTCACGGAGCGGCTGGCCAAGGCGGAATCAATTTCCATCAATGCCTTTTTATCACGCATGAGTTTAAGGAAATCGGTGGCGCTCATCTCGGGCAAGCCGCGATATTTGCGCTGCTCGTTGATTGCCGTGCGCATGAAGCTGGTCATGGATACACCGGGAATTTCAACCGGGTACTGAAATCCAAGAAATATCCCGGCCCTGGCTCTGACCTCGGGTGTTAAACCCAGTAATGGGCTTCCCTGAAAGAGCACTTCTCCGCCGGTGACAGTAAAAAGATCCCTGCCGGCCAGCACGGATGCAAGTGTGCTTTTGCCGGATCCGTTTGGCCCCATGATAGCATGCACTTCACCTTCTTTAACTTCCAGGTTAATTCCCTTGAGGATTTCCCGTCCGTTGATTGTCGCTTTTAGGTTCCTTATCGATAACATACAAGAATTTTCAATAATGTTTTAACTAACCAACACTGCCCTCTAGACTGATCTGAAGTAATTTTTGCGCTTCAACTGCGAATTCCATCGGAAGCTTGTTGAGAACCTCCCGCGCATAACCATTCACTATGAGGCCGATTGCAGTTTCTGTATCGATCCCGCGCTGATTGCAGTAAAAAATCTGATCTTCCCCGATTTTGGAAGTCGTGGCTTCGTGTTCAACCACAGCCGTTTCATTATCCACCTCAATATAGGGAAAAGTATGGGCACCGCACTGATCACCAAGCAGTAAGGAATCGCATTGGGAATAGTTTCTCGCATTGTCTGCATTCTTCGTAACCCTGACGAGTCCGCGATAGCTGTTCTGGCCTTTGCCGGCCGATATACCCTTGGAAACAATGGTACTGCGGGTGTTCTTTCCGATATGTATCATCTTGGTTCCGGTATCGGCCTGCTGGTAATTGTTGGTAACGGCGACGCTGTAAAATTCTCCGACAGATGATTCGCCCCTGAGTATGCAGGAGGGATATTTCCAGGTCACGGCCGAGCCTGTTTCCACCTGTGTCCACGAAATCTTCGACCGGTCGCCCAGGCAGATTCCTCGTTTCGTAACAAAATTAAAGATACCGCCCTTCCCGTTTTTATCACCGGGATACCAGTTCTGCACAGTAGAATATTTTACCTCGGCATCAGTATGGGCAATGATTTCAACGATAGCAGCATGCAGCTGGTTCTCATCGCGCATCGGGGCGGTGCATCCCTCGAGGTAGCTGACATAGGCGCCCTCCTCCGCCACGATGAGGGTTCTTTCGAACTGCCCTGTATTGGCGGCATTGATGCGGAAATAAGTTGAGAGCTCCATGGGGCATCTGACCCCCTTGGGAATATAAACAAATGAACCATCACTGAATACCGCTGAGTTCAGCGCAGCATAAAAATTATCGCGGTAAGGAACCACCGATCCCATATACTTTTTGATCAGGTCGGGGTGTTCACGCACTGCATCGCTGAATGAGGAGAAAATGATCCCAAGCTCACCCAGTGATTCTTTAAACGTCGTTTTAACAGAGATGCTGTCCATGACCGCGTCCACGGCAAAACCCGACAGGTGTTTCTGCTCATTGAGCGGTATGCCAAGTTTATCGAAAGTTTTCAATAATTCAGGGTCAACATCTTCGAAACCTCCTGTCGGCTTATTACTTTTCGGAGCTGAATAGTAGATGATATCCTGATAATCGATTGGTGGAATTTTCAGATGCGCCCATTCTGGCGTTTTCATGGTCAGCCAGTACCTGAAAGCTTTCAAACGGATCTCCAGAAGCCATTCCGGCTCCTCTTTCTTTGCAGATATCCGACGTACAATTTCTTCGTTCAAACCCTTTGGCAGGGCATCATTTTCCAGATCGGTGACAAAACCATATTTATACTCACCCTGGGTAACCTGCTTTAGAATTGGATCCTGATCGCCGTTCATAATCGCGTGAAATACTGTAATAACTAAGGCTGCAAAGTTATTTAGAATATTTCTAAATAGAAAGCAAAGTTAGCAATTTGAGACCAAATATTTCAACAATCCAAGTGCAGAGGAGCCGGGAATGGCGATCCCTGAAGGTAAAAATCAGACTAATTCTTAATTCAGGCTTTGATATCTGTATTTTTGAGCAGCATATTGCCTTTGATTTTTGTAAACAGATGGATTTCAGAAGAAAATCCGCTAATTGAATAAATGAAAACCACAACACTGTCGGAGCTCGGGGAATTTGGCCTGATCCGGAAACTTACGGAGGATATTGTTCTGCGCCACCAAGGATCCCGCAAAGGAGTTGGTGATGATGCAGCCGTCATTGATCACAAGGGGTTTCTTACACTGGTGACTACGGATCTTCTGCTCGAGGGCATTCATTTCGATCTGACCTATGTCCCGATGAAGCATCTTGGGTATAAATCGGTGGTGGTGAATGTATCTGACATTTATGCCATGAATGGAACTCCCCTTCAGATTACGGTCAGCATCGGGGTGTCGTCGAAACTCTCGTCAGGTGCAATTGAGGAATTTTACAAAGGGATAAAGCTGGCCTGCAATCATTATGAAATTGATCTTATTGGCGGGGATACCAGTGCGAGCAACCATGGATTCACCATTTCGGTTACTGCGCTCGGCACTGCGCACGCAAAGCAGATCGTTTACCGCAGCGGCGCAAGAAAGGGCGATTTGATTTGTGTCACGGGCGATCTTGGCGGTGCATTTATGGGACTCCTCTTGTTGGAACAGGAAAACCATAAGTTCGCCAACGACCCGAAATACAAGCCACAGCTGGAGGGCTATCAATATATTCTGGAGAGGCAGCTAAAGCCAGAGGCATGCAAGGATCTGGGAAGAAAATTGCTGGCCCGGAATATAAAACCAACAGCAATGATTGACATTTCCGATGGATTATCGTCGGACCTGTTGCATATATGCGAGGCTTCAGGAACGGGCTCAAGAATTTTTACCGAAAGGATACCGATTCATCCTGAAACGGAAAAGCTTGCCGGACAGCTCAGGATCAGCCCAATGGTTGCGGCATTAAGCGGAGGCGAAGACTATGAGATTTTATTTACGATTCCGCCCGGGGATGCCAAGGCACTCCAGCCACTGGAAGGTATAACGGTAATCGGGATCATGACTGGCAAGGAAGATGGACACCTGCTGGAATTGAAAGACAAGACCACTATTTTGATGGAAGCCCAGGGCTGGAATGCAGGAAAAAAATGGGGTAAATTATAAATCCTCGAAGGGTCCCCTGATAATCCCACGGCGGGATTCACGAATGAATTTTACGATCATATCCCGTTCGCCGTTACCAGTTAGTTCGTTTTCAATTCGGTCCAATGCCTGGGTAACATTGAATCCTTTCTGATAAACGTAACGATAGATCTCATGTATCTGTTCTACAAGCTGTTCAGGAAATCCTCTCCTCCGCATTCCGACCAGATTTAGTCCCTCAAAACGAAAAGGTTCGCGTCCGGCAGTTACAAAAGGAGGTACGTCCTTACCAACCTTCGACCCACCCTGAATCATTGTATGAGCGCCAATGCGAACAAATTGGTGAACCAGCACCATTCCGCTCAGGATGGCATAGTCTCCAATTTCAATTTCTCCGGCAAGACCTACAGCATTGACCAGAATAACATGATTTCCAATTCTGCAATCATGCGCAACGTGACTGTAAGCCATTAACAGGCAGTCTGTTCCGATCACAGTTTTTCCGTAGGATTTGGTACCCTTGTTGACGGTTACGCATTCGCGGATTACTGTTCTGTCACCTATTTCCACAAAGGTTATTTCTCCGTCATATTTCATATCCTGGGGTATCGCAGAAATCACTGCACCCGGGAATATCTTGCAATCCCTGCCAATCCTGGCACCATCGAAAATCGTTACGTGCGGTCCGATCCAGGTTCCTGCACCAATCTCCACATCTTTGCTGATGACGGCAAACGCTTCCACCTCGACATCTGAGGCTATAAGAGCTTCAGGATGAACTGAAGCGAGGGGGTGAATCATTATTCTGATTTATTATTTAACTTCTCTGTTGCGCACCAACTGGGCCATCAATTCTCCTTCGGCAACAACGTTGCTGCCTACAAATGCCTGCGCTCTCATTCTGACTATTCCCCGGCGTACAGGTTCCATCAGCTCGCATTTCAATAACAGCGTATCTCCGGGCACTACCTTCCGTTTAAACCTGACGCCATCAATTTTAAGAAAATAGGAGCTGTATTCTTTAGGATTGTCAACAGTCTGCATGATTAATATCCCCCCGCACTGAGCCAGGGCTTCAACAATCAACACCCCTGGCATCACCGGTTCATCCGGGAAGTGACCCACAAAGAACGGTTCATTCATGGAAACATTCTTCAGTCCAAGTATCATCAGATCTGTTACTTCAATAATCCGGTCAACAAGAAGGAACGGCGGTCTGTGTGGCAGCAGTTCTTTAATCCGGTTGATATCATATTTGGGAACGGCATTCGGATCGTAGCAGGGAACAATATTTCTCAACTTTTCCTTTTTGATAGCCTGCTTAACAAGTTTAGCAAATTCAACATTTGAATAATGCCCCGGTCGTGTGGCGATAATTTTTCCTTTTAACGGTGTGCCGATCAACCTCAGATCTCCTATCAGGTCGAGAAGTTTATGACGTGCCGGCTCATTGCTGAATTCCAGCTTGCCTGAACAAAGTATTCCCTGCGTAAGGCTTTGCATGCGGGGTTGCCCGATCATATCGGCAACACGATCAAGCTCAGCCTGCGGAACCTCTTTTTCGAGAATCACCATGGCATTTTGCAGGCTTCCGCCCTTGATCAGGTTATTCTTCCATAGAATCTCCAGTTCCCTGAAAAACACAAAGGTTCTCGAGGAAGCTATCTGTGTGGTATAATCTGAAATATGCGAAAGGCTTGCAAATTGATTACCAAGGACCTCTGAATTATAATCGATCATCACACTGATACTGAATTCATCAGCAGGAAGTGCCATGATTTCTATCCCACGGGCCTCATCGGTATAGACAATCGGATCCTTAATTTCGAAAACTTCACGATCCTCATTCTGAATGGAAATTCCGGCAGAGACCAGAGCAGCGATATATTGTTTCGCACTGCCGTCGAGAATTGGCATTTCAGGTCCGTTAACGGTAATCAGAATATTATCAATTTCCAGGCCGCACAAGGCGGATAAGGCATGTTCCACCATTCCTATCCGGGCGCCTTTTTCCTCAATAACGGTATTACGGGCGGTTTCCACCACCAGATCGGCAGATGCTTTTATAATGGGCTGGCCCGGCAGGTCGATCCGCTGAAACAAAACTCCGGTATTCTCCCCGGATGGGTAGAAAGTAGCGTCGATATGAACTCCTGTATGCAATCCGGTCCCGGTTAAGGTGACGCTCCTGGCGATGGTTTTCTGTTTAGCCGTCATTTATGGTCCGATTATTTGGGGTGTAAAAGTAGGACTTTGATTGCAACTTCAAACAATCAAACCTCTTCTTTGTTTTTGATGTGCCCCGATTGCTCTAGCTGCCGTATGCGTTCAACCAGTTCCGGTAACTTCTTGAAATAGACATAGGAACGCTGATAGGGCATGACTTCAAAAGCCGGACTGCCCTGAATTGCGGTACCTTCGGCCCTGACCGATTGTCCCACACCGCTTTGAGCGGCTATCTTTGTTCCATCGGCAATATTTATATGCCCGATGATTCCAACCTGACCTCCGATCATACAATTTTTCCCGATCCGGGTTGATCCTGAGACACCTGTCTGGGCAGCAATCACTGTATTTTCACCTATATCAACATTATGGCCGATTTGTATAAGATTATCGAGTTTAACTCCCTTCCTGATCATTGTTGATCCGATGGTGGCACGATCGATGGTAGTGTTGGTTCCGATTTCAACATAATCCTCAATCACGACATTACCGATCTGGGGCACTTTGGTGAAATTGCTGCCGGTAACCGGAGCAAATCCAAAACCGTCGCCGCCAATTACCACCCCGCTGTGAATGAGGCAATGGGCCCCGATGACGGAATTGTTATGTATTCGGGCACCTGAGTAAATCCAGGTATCATCTCCGATCACGACATCCTCACTAATATACACCTGCGGGAAAATTTTTACATTATTTCCGATTTTTGCCCCTTTGCTGATGTAACTGAATGCTCCAACATATACTTCCTTTCCAAGCTCCGCATTTTCGTGAATAAAAGTCATCGGTTCAATTCCTGTCCGATTCGGTCTTTTTTCGAGCATCACCAGCAATTTTGCCAGTGAACGGTAAGGGTCATCCACCTTTATAAGTGTGCAGGAAACCGGGGTGGCCGGAACGAAATCGTTCTGCACCAGAACCACTGAGGAGCTGGTCTGATAAATATGGTGCTGATATTTCATATTCGACAGAAAACTGAGTGTTCCGGGCCTGCCCTCCTCAATTCTTGAAACATCATTAACCTCAGCTTCAGGATCGCCTTCCAACTTTCCCCCAAGGAAACCGGCTATTTGTTTTGCTGTAAAATTCATAGGTTTAAGATAATCATTTAAAACGTTTCAATTCCCCCGGATAGTATGCGAACTGCTGTACAACCATTTCGGATAGCACAAAAAATACTTATTGTCGGCCTTATTCAGGAGAGGCACATTAATAATATCGCTGGCTTCCGTCAGCGGAACAAGTTCTCCGCTGTTGCCAAGGAAGAGGATCTGATCATCATTTTCAGCATAAGTATTATTCGTAATGATATCTGAAAACACAAGATATTCGGCTTCATGCGGAGTGAATCCATGGTCCCTCACTGCAACTTTCCTGAGGTCCTCAATTTCATTCTCGTCCCATGGTGTTTTCCTGATGCGTATTCCCGGCAGGTTTCGGTTGATCAATCCATCCGACAACAGGGAAAGGATGCGGTCGGAATGATCTGCCCATACTTTTATTGAAGCAAAAATATCGGCATCATCCAGCTTGGAAAACTCACTGACAAGCCAGTCGGGATCATCCATCGGCCGGTCGCTGAGCGGTCCCGGGTAAAGAAAACTATGCAGGGAGGGAGTAGCAAATACCGTTGTTCCGTTATAAGCTAGTTCCCTGGCCCGGCGCAGGGCTTTCACCAGCAGCTGCTCCGCAGCAATAACTGTTTTATGCAAATATACCTGCCAGTACATCAACCTGCGTGAGATCAGAAACTTCTCGATGGAATATATTCCCTTTCTCTCTACCACCAGCTGATCATTAACCACCCTGAGCATTTTTATTATTCGCTCAGCACCAACTGCCCCCTCAGTAACTCCTGTAAAGAAGCTGTCGCGATTAAGATAGTCCAGCCGGTCCATATCCAGCTGACTTGAAACGAGCTGATGAAAACAGGATCTGGAATATTTATCCTCAAATATCCGGATCGACAGGTCGAGCTGACCACCGGTCGACCGGTTTAACTGCTCCATCATCAAACCCGAAAGCTTTTCATGATCCACGGCTTCAACAATACTGTGCTCCAACGCATGAGAGAACGGGCCATGCCCGATATCATGCAGCAAAATGGCCGATATGGCGGCATCGCGCTCTTCCTCAGTTACCGTGTAACCCTTTCGTGAAATCACTTCCAGCGCACTGTTCATCAGATGTGCCGCTCCGAGGGCATGCTGAAACCGGGTATGGTTTGCCGCAGGATAAACATAAAAGGTGAGTCCGAGCTGCCTGATCCTCCGTAACCTTTGAAACCAGGGATGGTCGATAAGGTCATAAATAGCCGGCGACGGAAAACTGATGAAACCATACAGCGGGTCATTAATAATCTTAATCTTATTTGATACTGTACGGAAATCTTTGTCCATCAGCCAGATCGTATTTGCTTCACAAAGATCAAAATTTTACTGATAATGAACACGTTTCCCTGTCACGAATTGGAGTTTTGGAATTAATTTTCTATTTTTGCGGTCGATTGTGGGAATTCTGACATAGGGGACACGGGTCCCCTATTTTTTAATTTTGGAGTTTTGATAGACAGAAAACAAATAGAAATTATTGTTACTGAGGCACTTAAGGAAACAGAAGTGTTTCTGGTAGATGTTTTGGTGAGCCGGGGTAGTGTTATCCAGGTTTTCATCGATCATAACAAGGGCGTGAGCCTGGATGATTGCGGAACCGTGCACCGTGCCATTGAGGATAATTTAGACCGCGAGCAGGAAGACTTTGAGCTACAGGTATCATCTCCGGGCCTCGGTCAGCCAATAAAGGTATTCCCTCAGTACACGAAGGAAATCGGGCAAAAGCTGGAAATCTTTTTTCAGGATGGTGAAATTCTGAAATGCACTTTACTGGAGGCACGGCCCGCAGAATCAGGGAAAGAAGCTGAACTGGTTGTGCGGCAGATCGGCACAAAAAGAAAGCCGGTATCTGAAGAGCCAATCGTTATCGAATTAACCCGTATAAAAACGGCACTTGTAGTAATTGATTTTAAACTGGTGTAAATAGACAGGCCATGGAAAGTATAAACCTCATTGACACGTTCTCGGAATTCAGGGAACTAAAGAGCATCGACAGGACGACTATGATGAGCGTTCTCGAGGATGTATTCCGCAGTATTCTGATCAAGCGATTCGGAAGTGATGAGAATTTTGATGTCATTATCAATGTTGACAAGGGAGACTTTGAGATCTGGAGAAATCGTGTTGTTGTGGCTGATGGTGAAATCACCGAGCCCAACCTGCAGATCACACTGACTGAAGCCAAGAAGATTGATGAAGATTATGAAGTTGGTGAAGATGTTACGGACGAAGTAAAACTGGAGGATTTTGGGCGGAGGGCAATCCTCTCATTGCGTCAGAACCTCACGTCACGAATACTTGAACTGGAAAAGGACCACGTTTACAGCAAATACAAAGATAAAATCGGTGATATCATCACCGGTGAGGTTTATCAGGTCTGGAACCGTGAGATCCTGATCCTTGATGATGAAGGCAACGAACTGATACTGCCGAAATCTGAACAAATACCTTCCGATTTCTTCCGCAAGGGAGATTCACTAAGAGCTGTTGTGGTAAAAGTTGATATGAGGAATAACAGTCCGGTTATCATTTTGTCCAGAACAACTCCGATTTTCCTGCAGCGTTTATTCGAACTTGAAGTACCGGAGATATTCGACGGACTGATCACAATTAAGAAAATTGTCAGGATTCCTGGTGAACGCGCCAAAGTCGCTGTTGAATCCTATGATGAAAGAATCGATCCGGTTGGGGCATGTGTTGGAATGAAAGGTTCCAGAATCCACGGAATCGTGCGGGAACTCCGAAATGAGAACATAGATGTTATCAATTATACTGCAAATATTCAGCTGTTTATCCAGCGCTCACTAAGCCCTGCAAAAATCAGCTCCATCAAGCTGAACGAAGAGGATCACCGGGCTGAAGTATTTCTGAAGCCTGAAGAAGTATCTCTTGCAATCGGTAAAGGTGGATTAAACATCAAGCTGGCCAGCATGCTTACAGATTACGAAATTGATGTTTTCAGGGATGTAGCCGGTGCTGAGGAAGATATTGACCTCGATGAATTTGCAGATGAAATTGAAAGCTGGATTCTTGATGAGCTCAAAGCAGTCGGATGTGATACTGCCCGCAGCGTACTGGATTTATCGATACAG
>CAILAQ010000517.1 GCA_903832165.1 uncultured Bacteroidota bacterium
GTTTATCAAGGACCCTGAAATGTATGTGGTTTTCGATATTTTCAAATCCAGATCGGAACAATTCTTTACCGCCACAAACCTCTGGCATACGCAGAAAATTGTTAAACAGGGCGATCATTGGTACGATACGAAATACGAAACTATCCAAACCCGCAAAGTCGGCGGCGACCAGAATCTGCTGATCTGTTTCCCGAAAAACCATTATCATTTTGAACAGACTCAAAAGGAAAACCGCAATTATCAGGAGGAAATCGCGATAGCTGAATTTACCGGACAATTTTTCGAGCTCGGTCAGCATACCGGTTTTGTTACCGTTTTAGTGCCCCATTCTGATCAGGTTAATCCTGAACAACTGATCAAGGGGATCGAATATGTTCCCACATCGACCGACGAGGAAGGATTATCAGTCAGAATCAAACTGGCAGATAAAACCATTCAGTTAGGGGTGAAATGCGATCTGAAAATGGATCTGGTCAGGGATTATTCCCGACCGAAATATACCTGGGAGGCGGGGAAAATCGGTTATGGCGACATCGAGACCAATGCCGATTTCTTTTATACAGAGCAAGTTGGAGATAAATTGTCCTTTACTACGGTGAATCTTACTAAGGCTACCTTTAAGGGACAGCTGATGTATGAGCAGCCCTCATCGTATTTCGGACTCAATTTCGATGGCCGTCCGGATAATCCGGATACCGGAAAAGCAAGGTTGTGGAGGGATACGATCACGCTGCGCTAATGTGCTAATGTGCCAATTTGCTAATGTGCCAATTCGATAATTCGATAATTTGACAATTTGCTAATTTGAAGGATAAAGGATAAAGGATGGAAGGGGTAAAAGAGATTATTGTTGCCGGGGGGATGGTGCCGGTATTCAATCATAAGGATCCGGAGGTCGGATGCCGTGTGGTGCAGGCCTGTTATGATGCCGGATTGCGGGTGTTCGAATGGACGAATCGCGGTGCTGAGGCGGAGGGTCTGTTTAAGGTTATAAAAGGGTATATCGATAAGCATTGTGTCGGAATGCTCTTGGGTGCAGGATCTGTTTTCGACGGCGAAACGTGTAAGAGATTCCATGGCATGGGGGCCTCTTTTATTGTGAGTCCTGTACTGGAACCCGAGATGGCGCTCGCCTGCAAGAAGTTGAAAATTATGTGGATACCCGGATGCGGGACTGCTACGGAGATTCATCAGGCCAATAAATGGGGAGCAGAAATTGTAAAGCTTTTCCCGGGAGACTCGGCAGGCGGTCCCGGATTCGTTAAAGCGGTACTGGGTCCTATGCCCTGGGCCCGGATTATGCCCACCGGCGGCGTAAGTCCAGATACCGATAACATCAAAGCCTGGTTCGATGCCGGCGTTTGCTCCGTGGGCATGGGATCGAAATTATTTACTAAAGAGCTGATTGCTGATCAAGCCAGTCTGACTGCAGCTATTAAAACGACTTTGGAGCTTATAAGGAAAATCAGATGATCCACCTCACCCCCTTCCCCCGAAACCCAATTGAAGACCAAGACCAATGTTGAATGCTGAAATCAAAAAGTCAAGTGGGCGTCTCTACTGCCCTGATGCTGATAATTCAAAATTCAACATTGGCCTTCGAATCTCTAAATTCAAACCCGATACCTGACACCCTTCTTAAATGCATTTATCTGACCTGATAATCGCCCTCTTCGCCGCCCTGGCTGCCGGTTTTATAAACGCGGTGGCCGGAGGAGGTACGCTGGTGACTTTCCCGGTACTGCTCGCTTTGGGTTTTCCGCCGCTGGCCGCCAACGTTACAAATACCGTTGCCATTGTCCCTGGTTATACCGGCGGAATTTATGCCCAGCGAAAGGATTTTGCCGCTCAGAAAAAACGTCTGTTTGCTATCCTTCCACTGAGTATTCTCGGAGGCATTGCCGGCGGACTCATTCTTTTGAATACCGGCGAGAAATCGTTTAACGGTATCGTTCCATACCTGATATTTCTGGCTTGCTTTTTACTGGCTGTCCAGGTGCCGGTGAAAAAGTGGATGCAGGCCAGGAGCGGACATACTCACAGTACTTTGATCAAAAAAACTGTTGCCGGATTGATGCTTTTTCTGGCATCAGTTTACGGTGGCTATTTCGGTGCCGGGGTGAGCGTCATTATTATCGCTATTCTCGGACTGATATATGACGATTCCCTCACGAGCCTGAATGTGCTCAAACAGGCAATATCTTTCAGCATAAATTTGTCAGCAGCCATTTATTTTGCTTTTTCAGGCAAGGTCGACTGGAACTTTGCTGTCGTAATGATGTTCGGTGCGATAATCGGCGGCCTGATTGGAGGCAAGTTTGCTGGAAGCATAAAACCAGATCTGCTCAGATGGATTGTTATTGTTGTGGGATGCACCGCCGCAGTTATATACCTTTTAAAATGAAGCATTATAACACGATAATCGAAGAAGAAGATCGGGGGACGGAAGACAAGAGACAAGAGACAGAAGACAGAAGACAGAAGACGGAAGACAGAAGACAAGAGACAAGAGACAGAAGACAGAAGTTGGCAGTTGGCAGTGGCAGAATTGGCCCTCGAAGAGTTGTCATTCCCGCGGAGGCGGGAACCCCGTCCCGAACCACGAAATTTTGCTGAAACCCTTATGACCCCCGAAACCCAATTAACCTCCCTGGCCCTGAGTTTGGGAGCAACGCGCTCCGCCATCGTAAATGTGCCGGACATACAGTTTTCCGAAAGCTTTCGCGATCTGTGCGAAATGAACAGCTGCGGAAAATATAAGACCAACTGGATGTGCCCGCCGGCGGTCGGTCCGTTTGAGGATCTGAAGAATGAGGTGCTGGCTTTTGAAAAAGGGCTGGTGGTGCAAACGGTTTATCAGATGGAGGATTCTTTTGATTTTGAGGGTATGATGAATGCCAAGGATATCCATGAAAAGGTGTTCCGGAATATTGTGGATCAGATCGCGGCAGAAAAACTGCTGGATCCTTTCCTTCCTTTAAATGCCGGGGTTTGCAGCTATTGTGAAAATTGTACTTACCCCGACCGCGACTGCATCTATCCCGAAAAGGCGCTGGCTTCGGTGGAGGCTTACGGTATTGATGTAACCGCTTTGGTTACCGCCTGCGGAATTCCGTATAACAATGGGCAGGCCTCAGTTTCGTACGTTGGAATGGTTCTGTACAAAGAATGAGAAATCCTTATAGTAGACTTATCTTCAGCTGGTTAGTTGAATGCCAGACGAAAGTTTATTTTATTTTGTCTTAACGCACCTCACCGACATGGCAGAATTATCCTCGGCGCCCTGTGAGTAAATATCATCACTGTTGTAAAATAGCACCTTATTTATCGATAGCGTGCGTATCGTGGTGGTCCAGAAATAAGCAGCATCAGCTGTACTGGTAAATACCCCTTTATCGGTTAGCTTGCCACCAGGATAGGCAGAAAATCCGCTGGAATTATCTCCATTGCCGTGATCTGTCCATGCCGATGTCGATTTTAGTTTTTTTCCTGCCGGTGCACCAAGAGTCGATATCAAACCATTATACTCGACATCGGAATCAGGTAAATGCCAGCCATTCGGACAGGCCGCCATCGCAGCGGGCATATTGTACAAAACCCCGTATTGCTTATAATACCAGGTGTCTGCAGCTTCTGAAACCACAGCTCCCTGATACTCATAAACATAGTAAAAGGGATCCTCTTTTGAGCCTTTCGTTCCCGGACTTACACTGGGCAGATACGCCAGATTCTCAGTCATCCAGGTGGAATTTCCGATGGTTTTAAATTGATATACGTGATTGTCGCGCAGGTCTGTAAACGTACCCCGCAGGGCTATCCTGGTCATGGTAAGATTCAGCTGGGTTTCTATCTCCTGGCAATCACTTACCTGCTTGAATGCGACATACGAATTATCTTCAGTTGAAGATTTCTTTACTGAAATGGTTCGCTTGCCAAAGGGCAGGTACCAGAGTCGGTAAAAACCGGCGGCATTGGTAGTGGCTTTTAATTTGCTTTCGGTTCCATCCGGATTCAAAACGACCATCTGGACATTTTCCAGTGGTACCCCATCCTGATCGGAAATAGTGCCGGAAAGTTTTGTGGTGTAATTAACTGATGTTATCTCAACACTCACCTGCAGGGTATCATTCAATGGTATTTTGATATTGGAATTAAAGATGGAAAAGTCGGACTTCGTGATTTTCAGGGCATAATCTCCAACTACAATTCCCGGCATAAAAAAGTACCCATCTGCATTTGTGGTTGCAATTTTATCTCCAACGGTAACAATGGCCTGATTTACAGGAATCTTGAAATTAGTATAGTTAACGTGACCCTCAAGGCTTCCAAGCTGAGGCGCTCCCAGAAGGATTTTAAATTCGCGGGATGCTTCAGATTCTGCATCGGCAACCACGACTGTTATTGTAAAGGTTTTTCCCGACCCGTCCACCGGGGATTTCCACTTTGCCTGTATCTGATTTACGGAATCGATGAATTCACCACCGTCGGCGCCCCATCGATAGGTCAGCTGATCACCGTCCTCATCAGATGCAGCAACGGTTAGCGTGAACTTTGTGCCGGCACTGCGGTTTTCTGGACTGCAAATCAGACTTGTGATTACCGGGATATGGTTTTTAGCGCATCCCATGGAAAACAATATGATCAGCAGAAAAGGAAATATTTTCTTCATGTTTAATCGTTTTTCAGACATCTGGCAGAGAAGAATGAATCATGATCGCTCCAGTCAATATCCACTCCCTGCGATTCTTTTCGGAAACCCATAAAGAACTGACTGCGCAGGTCATTTTGGAACGGTCGGAGAGTCGTGGACAAGTATCGTGCTTCTTCTTTCAATCTCGTAAAATAGTAAACGGTATCAACCGGATTGGGTGGAGTCTCATGATCCCAAATAATTTCATAGGTAGCTGTGCCACCGTATTGAGCATTAAATCCAAGGCTTCCGCCAGGCAAAAGGGTGCTCTTTCCTGTCATGTTATCAATGTGTTCACCCAGCTTGAGCCAGTCGGCTTTAGTTGGCAGCCGCCATCCCTCGGGGCA
>CAILAQ010000518.1 GCA_903832165.1 uncultured Bacteroidota bacterium
AATACATTAACATTTTAACAAGTTAAAATCTTACAATCATGCCAATATCAAGCGGATTAAAAGGCCTTCAGAGCATAAAAAGTATGCAGAACGTGGCCAAATCGGGTATTCCAAATAAAGAGGATTCTGAATTTATCAGATTATATATGATGGAAAAAGAGCGCAACCGGCTCAAAAGTGAAGAGACCAAAATGTTGCAAAGACTAGAAATCATTCAGATCAGATTGAAAGAGATCCAGATCTATTATGATGAAAAAGCCGGTCAGATGCAAGCTCCGGGCGCAAGGGTTACAAAGGCTAAGAAAACTGATACCCCTAAATCAGATTTCAAAACCATGTCGATTGACTATTAATAATTATTTCCATGGCAGAACCAACGCATTCCATCAATGCTACCGGGCTTGCAGACATTCTCGAAAGAGTACTTGATAAAGGAATTGTCATTGCCGGTGATATAAAAATTCAGATCGCAGATATTGATCTGTTGACCATCAAAATCAGACTGCTTGTGGCCTCGGTTGACAAAGCGATGGAAATGGGTATTAACTGGTGGCAGGAAGATACCTATCTGTCTACCAAAGCCAGGGAAAAAGAGCTCATGAAGCAGCAGGAAACTTTAGAGGCCCGTTTGGAAAAGCTTGAAGCAAAGAATATTTCAGAATAACATCACCTTAAAAAAGATGTATAGATTTTTATTCATATTGTTTTTTCTATTTGGCTGGGACAGGATAATATCCGTACCAGAATCTAAAACCAATCTGAATATCAAAAGGGTACCTCTGGACTATAACATTACCGGCTCTGATCATCCAATGGTGGTTAATTTTGATTCATTAAACTCTTCCCTCTCAAGGCCTTCAGGTTTGAAAAGAAACAATCCCGGTAATCTTAAATGCTTTGATTCAGGAGAATTCAGAGTTTTTAACACAATCGAAGAAGGATATGAAGCTCTGCTACATGACCTTAGAATAAAGATTTCCGGAAGGTCAATCTGGACTGATTCGTCGACAACAATCAGCGATTTCATCAAAATCTACGCACCGGATAAAGAGAATGATACCAGGGCATGTCTCAGTATATTTTGTGAGGAAACTGGCTTACAAGCTACCAACAAATTGTTTGCACAATTTGCTGATGTTTTAGCCAGGGGAATTATTAAAATGGAGAATATTTCTCTGTTTAATAAGATGTACTTCCCTGCAATAGAAGAAGATCAGGACAATTTCAAAACTAACTTTATAAAGTCATGGGCGAAAAAGACAATAAACACAACGAAAAAGAACCGAATGCCGATTTTGATATGTTCGGACTTGGCGGAATATTCAAGGGGATCGAAAAACTAGTTGATCTCGCTGGCAAGCTCGATGAAAAAGGAATGATGAGCAAGGAAGGCGAGATCAATCTGGATCACCTTAAGAAAGGCATGAAAGGTGTTTACGGGTTTACTATAAATACTGCTTCCGGCGGTTCGCCAAGAGTAGAAACTTTCGGCAATATCAAAAAAACGCCTGAAGGACCTAAAGTTGACGAGGAGAGAGAACCGATCACTGACGTATTTGACGAAAAGGATGAGATCGTAATTCTTGCCGAGATGCCGGGAATCGAAGAATCAGACATCAAAATCGACTTAAAGGAAGATATTCTTGAGATTTCAGCAGCTAGCGCCAATCGTACCTACAGGAAGGAACTGCTGCTGCCGGTAAAAGTTAAGAAAGAGAATCTCAGCAATAAATTTACTAACGGAATCCTTGAAATCAGGATAAAAAAATAAATATCATGGCACTGAATGGTTTGGAAAGCAACGACCTTAAACTTATCATTTTCGGAGGAAAAGGCGGCGTTGGCAAAACCAGTTGTGCTGTTGCGACTGCCGTCGCTTTATCGAAACAATTCAAAACTCTTCTGATTTCAACAGATCCTGCTCACTCAGTCTCAGACTGCCTGGAGCAGGAAATTGGATTTAAAGTCGTTGGAATTAATGGCTGCCCCAATCTTTCAGCAATTGAAGTTGTGGCAGACGAGGCTCTTGCCGGATTCAAAACTGAACACAAGAAGGAGCTTAAAAAATTACTCGAAACGTCAACCAACCTCGACAATGATGATATCGACGAAATGCTTGCCTTGTCGATCCCTGGCATTGACGAAGTAATGAGTTTCAAAACGATCATAGATTTTATCGATGCAGGCGACTATGAAAAATATGTTGTGGATACTGCTCCGACCGGGCACGCCTTACGCTTGATCTCTTCTCCGAAAATGCTGGATGAATGGATTAAGGTCGCCGCCAGGATGAGGTGGAAATACAGATACATCATTACCTCTTTCGCTGGTACTTACCAGCAGGACGATGTGGATGCTCTCCTGTTAAGTTTGAAAAGGACAGTTAAACGGATTGAAAACATTTTGAAGGACGATGAAAAATGTGAATTCATACCGGTTTGCATTCCGGAAGCCATGGCCATTCTGGAAACCGGAAGATTACTTTCCGATCTTGAGAAATCTGAAATCAATCCCAGGCAAATCGTTGTAAATAATGTTATGGTTTCTGATGGATGTGACTTTTGCAAAACCAGAAAGGCCGGACAAACAAAATACATTGATCAGATAAGCGAATCATTCAGTCAGCTGAATAAGGTTGAAATACCTGTTTTTCCTGAAGAAATTAAAGGACTAAAAGGATTGGATAAATTGATAAACTGCCTGTTTACAGAAAACAAAATTCTCGAATAAGATGATAACAACAGTAAAAACCAATAATTCGGTAACTACCCAGATAATTATCGGAGCCTTTCATAAAGTCTATAACTCTCTGGGCTTTGGATTAGTGGAAAAGGTTTATGTCAATTCCTTGCTGAGAGAATTGAAGCAAAGGGGATTGAAATGTGATACAAAACATCAGATAGCCGTATTCTACGACGATCAGGAAGTTGGATTGTATCTGGCGGATATTATCGTAAATGATTGCATAATCATCGAGGTTATAGCTAATGAGAAAATTCGCAAAGCATGTGAAAACCAATTGGTTGATTATCTTAATTTCAGCGATATAGATACCGGCCTGATACTGAATTTTGGAAAAAAAGCAGCCTCCAGACGCAAAGTACTCACCTCGAAAAATGTCAATTACCGTCATGAAAATTAAAGACGAAATTTCGCTTCGGGTCAAAGAAGCATTGGTCAAGGATGTTGGCAGGGCTATCGCCAGGATCGACCCGGAAGACATGAAGGTCCTAGGGATCGAGAGCGGTGATGTAATTGTAATTGAAGGCAAGCGTTCAACTCCTGTAAAGGTAATGCCTTGCTATCCTGAGGACAGGGGCAAGCAGGTTATCCAGATCGATGGAATTACCCGGGAGAACGCACAGGCGGGGATCGATGAAAAAGTGAAGATCGTTAAAACAGCTTGTCGTCAAGCCTCAAAAATAAAACTCAAGCCGGAAAACAAGTCTGGTTCACTCAAGGCCGAGGATGCGAAATACATTGGTTCACTTTTCAATGGTCTGCCAGTCGCTAAAGGTGATAAGGTGAGAGCCAATCTTTTTGGATCACGCTCGGTTGATTATACTGTAACAGGCGTCAATCCTGAGGGAATAGTACTGATACACCCAAATACGGTTTTTCAGCTTGAACTGGCAAAACAGGAAGGCGAAACCAAAAGAAAGATCTCTTATGAAGATATCGGAGGACTGGGCAACCAGGTTCAACGTATCAGGGAGATGATTGAACTTCCGCTGAAATACCCTGAAATCTTTGAACGCCTCGGGGTTCAGCCACCCAAAGGAGTATTCCTTTATGGCCCCCCGGGCACAGGAAAAACTCTCATCGTAAGAGCTGTGGCCCATGAAACTGACGCCTATTTTATCAATATCTCCGGTCCTGAGATCATGGGGAAGTTTTATGGAGAAAGCGAAGGCCGAATCCGCAAACTCTTTGAAGAAGCTCAGGCCCATGCCCCTTCCATCATTTTCATAGATGAAATTGATGCGATTGCACCTAAGCGTGAGGACATGGGAGGAGAAAAGCAGGTAGAAAAACGTGTGGTTGCGCAGCTATTATCGCTAATGGACGGATTGGAATCCAGAGGAAAGGTAATTGTTATCGGTGCTACCAATATTCCTAATGCCATTGATCCTGCCTTGAGAAGACCAGGTCGTTTCGATCGTGAAATCTCAATATCCATT
>CAILAQ010000519.1 GCA_903832165.1 uncultured Bacteroidota bacterium
ACCGATATCACATTCAACAAGTCGGATACTGCCCGCAGCGAGATTGTTCAGCGAATGATTGAGGATCTCTCCAAAGACATTTATCTGCAGGAGGGCGTTGAGGTGGTTAAGGATTTAATTAAGAAATAATTGGTAATTCTCTTATAAATAGCCTCCGGTTTTAACCGGGGGAATCTTGTGATGCATTCATCGATCCATAAAATCCTCCGGTTAAAACCGGAGGCTATTTATAAAAGAATCCAATGGCCCACTGCCAAAAATTTTAAAGCAAACTGTCAAACTTCTTCCGGGTAGCCTTATCGGAAGGACGTGTCATTTTTACGGAAACGATTTTACCTTCCTGATCAAACAACATGAAAGTTGGTACACCCATGATTTTGTATTTGATACACAAATCTGACTGCCATGCTTTTTCGCCAATGATCTGAACACCCTGAAGTTTATTTTCAGGAACAAATTTCAGCCATGCAGCATGGTCTTCATCAATGGAATAGCTGATGAAAACGATGTTCTTGCCATGGTAATCAGTCTCGAGTGTATCCAGATAAGGGATTTCATATTTACACGGTCCGCACCAGGTAGCCCATACGTCAACATACACCAGTTTACCTTTGAAATCAGACAGCTTAACGGTGTTTCCCTGCATATCCTTACCTGAGAATTCGAAAGCAGGCTGACCGCCGGCAAGCTTTTTCCAATCGGCCACAGTAGCGTTCAGCTGATTAACCAGGGAGGTATCCTTGCAGCGGCCAAGGAAAAAGTCGATATTCTCCTGAACATCCTTATCAATATCCTTCCATTGAACATCGGAGGAAATAGCTTCAAATAGGAAATTATCGAGCACCGCATCGTTTTTCAGAAGTTCCTGTGCTGTTTCGGTTCTGATTTTTGAAGAATTGATGGTTTGCGTGGAATCTGCCTTCTTCAGGGCATCAACCTTTACCGAAACACCTTTTTGAACCATCATGGAGACATATTGCTTAAAGGCAGCGGAACCGGCATAGGCAACCTGATTCAGGTCGAGATCCTTTTCAAATGAAAAATAATCCGCTGGTGCTTTGTAATCCGTCAATTTTGCAAAATACCCGTGATAATTTTCAAACATCAGGAGGTTATTAGCCCAGCCGAAAACAACTTCAGCCTCTTCGGTTTTCCATATCTTGTCCGTGGCATCATCCTTTTTTGCCTGAGCGAGCAAGGCTTTCTCAACCGTCAGGATAGAATCCTGCTTGGCGCGAAACAGTGCAGGTTCGAGCTTGTAATCATCATAATTCATCTGGCCGGCGGCATTGGTTTTTGCGACCAGGTAAGTATTGATATCCGAACCTTTGCCTTCAAACAGCAGGGAGGTCTTGAAAGCCGATGCATCAAAACTGACTTTCAGCTTCATTCCCGGGCTTACCTTAAACGGCATGTAATCCTGTGCTCCCGAAAGCAGGTAGTAATGTGAAGTCTTCGCCAGTCCGGGTATAGCATGGGTAAAATTACCGTTAGCATCGATATGGATGGAATCCTTTGCCCCACCGGGACCGCCAAGAATAAAGAATCCGGAGGTCAGGTTCTTAACCGTACCGGTGATTTCAGCTCCCTTTTCCGCTTTCGGAGTACAACCGAAAACGAATGGGATCAGGATAAACGATAAGAGAACTTTTTTCATTTGCGATATTTATTTAGATATTAGATTTTCAATTGCCCCTGCACTAAAGTACAGGGTTATTAATACTGCTTTTTGTCCCTGCACTAAAGTACAGGG
>CAILAQ010000520.1 GCA_903832165.1 uncultured Bacteroidota bacterium
ATTCCGAAGTGGGGCATTTGAATATCGGAGCGGGCAGGGTAATGTATCAGGATCTTGTTAAGATTAACCGTGCCGTGACAACAGGAACGCTGAAGCAGAATCCTCAGCTTCGCGAAGCTTTCGCCTATGCTAAGGAAACAGATAAGAAGGTCCATTTTATCGGTCTGGTTTCAGATGGCGGCGTGCATTCACTCGACCTTCATCTTTATGCATTGTGCGATATGACCAGAGAATTCGGTCTGGATCAGGTTTATATACATGCCATAACTGATGGCAGGGATACTGATCCTTTCAGCGGCAAAGGATTTGTAACTCAGCTGGAGGCTCATCTGGAAAAATCAAATGGGGTGATTGCTTCAGTCATCGGACGATATTATTCCATGGATCGTGATAAACGCTGGGAACGGGTAAGGCTGGGGTATGATCTTTATGTCAACGGTGCCGGCACGCCTGTTGGGAGCATCACTGATGCAATTCAGGCAAGTTACGATGAGGGAATAACGGATGAGTTTATCAAGCCGACCTATAAAGCCGATGCAGAGGGCAAGCCACTTGCTGTCATTGAAGAAGGCGACATTGTACTCTGTTTCAATTTCCGTACCGACCGGCTGCGGGAACTCACTGTGGTTCTTACCCAGCGGGATATGCCGGAATTTGGAATGCATACGATTCCGCTGAAATATTACACCATGACCCGCTATGATGATACCTTCGAAGGTGTTAATGTCGTCTATGACAAGGATAACCTGAAGGAAACCTTAGGCGAGCTGATGGCTGATGCCGGTAAAAAGCAGATTCGCATTGCCGAAACTGAGAAATATGCACACGTTACCTTCTTCTTTTCCGGCGGGCGCGAGGAGCCGTTTGAGGGCGAAACACGCATTATGATACCATCGCCTAAGGTGGCAACCTATGATTTGCAACCCGAAATGAGCGCTTATCTTGTGAGGGATGCCATCGTTAAACAATTGAAGGCAGGTGAGCCTGATTTTGTAGTATTAAATTTTGCAAATGGCGACATGGTCGGCCATACAGGTGTCTGGGATGCTATAATCCAGGCAGTTGAAACTGTTGATGAATGTGTTCAGGATGTAGTTGAGGCTGCCAGGGTTAGCGGATACACGGCAATTATCATTGCGGATCATGGCAATGCAGATAACGCAATCAATCCTGACGGATCGCCAAATACTGCCCATTCATTAAACCCGGTTCCCTGTATCGTGGTCACCGAAGATTATACCGAAGTTCGTAATGGCATTCTTGCAGATGTTGCGCCCACTATTTTGAAAATTATGGGAATGAGGCAACCTGATACCATGACTGGAAATCCTTTGGTCTGATGATCGAAATAGGCAATTCACTGGTGAGTTTTGATGTGCTTCAGCAAAAATTCTGCTGCGACCTTCAGGTGTGCAAAGGCGCATGCTGCGTTCACGGTGATGCAGGTGCTCCGCTTACCATTGAAGAGGCAGGCGATCTCGAAGATTATCTCGATGAACTCAGTCCGTATATTTCGGCAGAAGGTCTTCTTTCTGTTATTGAACTGGGTGCATTTGTCAGGGATACTGATGGGGAGATTGTTACACCTCTTATAAACAATCAGGAGTGTGCCTATACAGCCTTTGAAAATGGAATTGCTTTCTGCGCAATTGAGAAAGCCCATAATGAGCTGGCTGTGCCATTTAACAAGCCGGTTTCCTGCCACCTTTACCCCATCAGGATTAAGGAGCTGAATGACTATGACGCGGTAAATTATGATGTGTGGGATATTTGCAACTGTGCGCGCGACAAAGGCCAGCGGGAAAACCTGCCTGTATATCTTTTTGTTAAAGAAGCACTTGTGCGTAAATATGGAGGGGACTGGTTTGATCAGCTTGATTATGCAGCCAAAAACCTTGATTTCGATAAATTTACCGGGCATTAAAACCATAGATTGTTTATTTTCGAATAATATTTCAAACCTTAAGGAGCAGTTATGATTAGAAAATTTTGGATTCTGCTGCCTTTGTCTTTCCTCATTGGTTATTCAGGATTCGGACAGGATAAGAAGAATAAAGCCACTTCTGAAACTGCCGATTCAACGATTGTTCTCGGTAAGGGACGCCTGGTTATAAAAGATCACATTTATCGCCAGAATGCATCTTATGTGACATTTGGCTATGGTGTCGGTCATAGTTTTCAAAATGGCGGCATCGATCAGAATATGATGATATCCTACCAGCATTTTATTAAGAAACTGGGGCTGCAGATAGGTTACCATTCTTCCTCTGATAACCCAACCTGGTGGAATTCCGACCAGAAGCTGAACGACCTGTTCATCGGAGCGGGTAAGCGCTGGGAAAGTAATCGTTTCAATTTCTCTGTTTTTGGAGGACCCTCCTGGGCATACGGACGTTATACCTGGTTTGATGAAGTGAATCAAAAGTCCTGGGTTCATTTTTTTTCCACCCCCGGATTTCGGACCGAAGTTCTGATGACGTACAAAATTGCTTATGACATCGGAGCCGGCCTGTCGGTATATGGGAGTATGAATAAGGAATACTCGGTTGCCGGTGCCGAAATTCATTTGTTTTTCTCCACCGCTTTTGTCCGCAACTACAACTAACCTCCTCACCAAATTAACTCCTTACCATTTAACTCCTCACCTATTATGGATACCATCAAAGAATACATCTCCGCAAATCAGGATCGTTTCCTCGAAGAACTCTTCGGTTTGATCCGCATTCCATCCATTAGTTCAATAGCATCGCATAAGCCGGATATGTATCGGGCAGCTGAATATCTGAAGCGGATGTTGCTGGAGGCAGGTGCTGACAGTGCAACGGTGTTTGAAACTGCAGGTAATCCAGTCACCTATGCGGAAAAGATCATGGATGCATCATGGCCGACAATACTGATATACGCGCATATGGATGTGATGCCTGTTGATCCTATCGATCTTTGGAAAACCGATCCTTTTGATCCGGTTATTGTTGATGGTAAAATATGCGGACGGGGGGCCGATGATGACAAGGGCCAGTCATTCATGCATGTGAAAGCATTTGAATATATGGTCAGGTCGGGACAGCTGAAATGCAACGTAAAATTTTTAATTGAAGGGGAAGAGGAGGTTGGATCACCCAACCTGGGTGATTTTTGCAAGAAGCATAAAGAAATGCTCAGGACCGATATCATCCTGGTTTCTGACACCTCCATGATTGCTCAGGACATTCCTTCAATCACAACGGGCCTCAGGGGATTGACTTATCTTCAGATTGAGGTAACAGGTCCGAACAAGGACCTTCATTCAGGATTATTCGGGGGTGCCGTCGGCAATCCGGTGATCTTGCTTTCTAAAATGCTTGCCTCCGTTCATGATGAAAATAACAGGATTACCATTCCGGGTTTCTATGATGATGTCCTGGATCTTACCTCTGAGGAGAAAGAGCTGCTTGCTCAGGCGCCCTTCGATGTGGAAAAATATAAATCGATGCTGGGTATCGGCGAAGTTTGGGGCGAAAAGGGATTCAGAGTCCCTGAGCTGACCGGTACACGACCGACATTTGATGTTTGTGGGATCTGGGCCGGCTATACCGGCGAAGGCACGAAAACGGTTTTACCATCCAAGGCCTTTGCCAAGGTAAGCTCGCGGATCGTTCCGAATCAGGATCATCATGATATTGCTGAACTCATCAAGAAGCATTTCGAGTCCATCGCTCCACCTCAGGTGAAAGTGGAGGTGGAAATCCTGCATGGCGGGCCGGCTTATATCTGCCCGATTACACTCCCTGCTTATAAGGCAGCTGAACAGGCATTCACCGAAACTTTTGGCAAACGCCCGGTGCCATTTCGCAGCGGAGGAAGTATTCCTATCATTTCCACTTTCGAAAAGGTGTTAAACGCAAAATCTCTTCTCATGGGATTCGGCCTTGAGTCTGATAATATACACTCGCCAAATGAGAGCTATCCGGTATGGAATTTCATGAAGGGCATCGAAACGATCACGAAGTTCTATGGTTATTATACAGCCTAGTCGGCGGTAGGCAGTCGGCAGTCGGCAGTCGGCAGTCGGCAGTCATCAGTCGGCAGTCTTCAGTTGGCAGTTGGCAGAAAATTCAGTATTTTAATCATAGTGTATTCGAATTTCAACAGATTCCCCAAAAAGTTAATAAATATTTCTGATTACCCCCTGATTTTTAGGGGGGGTGTCGGATTATTTTCTAATTTTGTCTCGGAATTGATGTTGGGGGTTGCCTGATACCTGATACCCTTTTGAAGACCAGGACCAATTTTGAATTTTGAAATCAAAACCTGCAACCTGCAACTTGAAACCTGAAAAGTTTTATCATTCATTAATTTTCCCGATATGTCAAACATCCGTGTTGAAGCTGTCAAGGAGTTGTTCTCAAGAAAACCGTTAGAGGTTGTTGCTCCGGGTGAAAAAGTATCCGATTATTACGGAATACACACCTTTGGTCTGGAGACCATGAAGAAGTACCTGCCCACTGAGGCCTATGAAAATGTTAAGAAAGCTGTCGACACCTGGGGTTACATTGATCGCCGGTCGGCTGATTCAGTTGCTGCAGCTATGAAAGCATGGGCAATGAGTTTTGGTGTAACACACTATACTCATTGGTTTCAACCATTAAATGGCTCGACCGCTGAAAAGCATGATGCTTTTTTTGAGCCCACAAAAGATGGAAAGATGTTTGAGCATTTCGGAGGTAAGGAGCTGATCCAGCAGGAACCTGATGCTTCATCGCTTCCAAGCGGTGGTATCAGGAATACTTTTGAAGCACGCGGATATTCGGCCTGGGATCCATCCTCGCCGGCATTTATTGTCGAGAAAACCCTTTGCATACCAACTGTATTTGTATCATATACCGGTGAAGCGCTGGATTTCAAGACGCCGTTACTTAAATCATTGTATGCCCTTGACAAGGCAGCTGTTGATGTTTGCCAGTTTTTTGATAAAGATGTTAATAAAGTAATAGCTACCCTCGGATGGGAGCAGGAATATTTTCTGGTTGATGAGGCTCTCTTCTATGCCCGACCGGATTTGCTGCTCACCGATCGTACCCTGATGGGGCATGCTTCGGCTCGTGATCAGCAGCTGGCCGACCACTATTTCGGGTCAATTCCGGAAAGGGTTACTGCTTTTATGAGAGAATTCGAGTTTGATTGTTTCAAATTAGGTATACCGGTAAGAACCCGTCATAATGAGGTTGCTCCTAACCAGTTTGAGTGCGCTCCGGTTTTTGAGGAGGCCAACCTGGCTGTCGATCATAACCAGCTTTTGATGGATATCATGAAGAAAGTTGCCCGTAAACATAATTTCCGTGCACTTCTTCATGAAAAACCTTATAAAGGTATCAATGGATCAGGGAAGCACAACAACTGGTCGATGCTTACGAACACTGGCGTTAACCTGCTGGCTCCGGGAACTAATCCTAAATCAAACCTGCAATTCCTGACCTTCATTGTCAATACCGTTAAAGCAGTACACGATTATGCTGATTTGTTAAGAGCCAGTGTCATGTCAGCCGGTAACGAGCATCGTCTGGGTGCTCATGAAGCTCCGCCTGCAATTATTTCCGTATTTATTGGGGAGCACCTGACCCGCATACTTCAGGAGATTGAAGATAAGGTTCCGGCAGCTGAAATGACTCCGGATCAAAAAACTGAACTGAAGCTGGATATCGGCAAGATTCCGCAGATTCTGCTTGATAATACTGACCGCAACCGTACCAGTCCGTTTGCTTTTACCGGAAACCGATTTGAATTCAGGGCCGTGGGTTCAGCAATGAACTGTGCTGCTCCGATGACTATTTTAAATGCTGCAGTTGCCAACCAGTTAATTGAATTTAAGATTGAAGTGGATGAATTGATTGAGAAGGGGGCCAAAAAAGATGAGGCCATCTTCCGTGTCTTGAGGAAATATATTATACACTCCCGAAAAATATTATTTGAGGGTAACGGTTATGGTGAAGAATGGAAGCAGGAGGCTGAGCGCCGTGGGCTTTCTAATGTACTCGATGCTCCTGAAGCTTTGAAGGCTTATGTTGTACAGAAAAACATGGATATGCTCGGACGCCTTAAGGTTTTGTCGGAGCGCGAATTAAATGCCCGTTATGATATCCGGCTTGAATTGTTTACCAAAAAGATCCAGATTGAATCCAGAGTATTAGGCGACCTTGCTGTAAATCATATTATCCCAACAGTTATAAAGTATCAGAACCGCCTGATTGAAAACGTTAAAGGATTAAAGGATATCCTCCCTGCAAGTGAATTCGCTGATGCTGCCAGCTATCAGCTTAATGCAATCCGCAGAATTTCCAAGCATAAAGCTTTGATACTTGAGATGGTCGACGAAATGGTCAATGCCAGGAAGGAAGCTAATAAGATAGAAGACGTTCGTCAGCTTGCTGATGAATACAATACTAAGGTTAAGCACTTCCTTGAAGAGATACGTTATCACATCGATAAGCTTGAATTGATCGTGGACGACGACCTCTGGCCATTGCCGAAATACCGCGAGCTGCTCTTTGCACGGTAATTTGGTTGCATCTAGGTAATTATTCCCTATTTTTGAGCGTTATTGTCAAAAATGCTCGTATGAAATTATTTCGGTTGATCGCAGGTCTGACCATGGCCCTTCTGCTTGCCGGTCCTGTGATGGGTCAGAAAAAGCGGGATCTTTTGATCCAGGCTGATAAAACCTTCGCTATCGGTGAATACTTTAATGCAATAGAAAAGTATAAAAAAGCATATTCACGTGAGAAGGACCGTACGAAAAGGCTGCTGATAACGCTCAAAATCGGGAATTGCTATAAAATGATCAATGATACCCGGAAAGCTGAAACTTATTATTCCAGGGTAGTCAAACAGAAACTGACCGAGCCTAAGGCGCATCTCTTTTATGCAGATGTTCTTAAGGAGAATGGTAAAACTGCATTGGCCAAGGCCGAGTATGAAGAGTATCTGAAATCCGAACCAGGCGATCTTATGGCCCTGATAGCCTATCAATCATGTGATTCAATACTGGCCTGGACTAAAAATCCTACCCGTTACCAGATTGCCAGTGTGAAGGAATTTAATTCCAAGTTTAATGATTTCAGTCCCTGTTTTGCCTCAAAGGACTATAAGGAACTTTATATTTCATCGTCGCGCGATGGAGCAACTGGTAGTAAAAAACATGGCGCAACCGGTCAGAGTTTCTCCGATATTTATATTACCAGGCTCGATAATAAACAGAAATGGGCAGTACCGGCACCTCTCGATAAAACAATCAACAGCATGTATGACGACGGAACACCATGGGTATCACCCGATGGTAACGTCATGTACTTTACTCGCTGTCGCTTCGATAAGCAGACTAACCTGGGCTGTCAGATTATGATGTCGAAACTGGTGAGTTCGAAATGGTCGGATCCGGTGGCGATACCTATTGCCAAGGATTCCGTAATTATAGCACATCCGAGCCTTACTGATGACCAGCTGACAATGTTCTTTGTGAGCGATATGCTGGGAAGTATCGGTGGGAAAGATATCTGGAAGGCTACGAGAGCTAAGGCCGATGGTCCTTTCGGCCCTCCTGAAAATCTCGGCGAGGTGATCAATACTACCAAAAATGAAATGTTTCCATTCGTAAAGTCTGATACATTATTCTATTTTTCATCGAACGGGCATCCTGGAATGGGGGGACTTGATATTTTCAAGGCCCACCTTAACTCCGAGAAAAATTGGGTTATCGAGAATATGAAATCACCGGTTAACAGTTCGGCTGATGATTTTGGTATTATTTTCCAGAAAGATGAAGAGAAGGGGTATTTTACCACAAGCCGGCTGGAGAAAAGCCTTGGGGGCGATGAAATCTATTCATTTGTTCTTCCTGAAAAAAGATTTAATATGACAGGAAGGGTAATTTCCGAACTCACAACCATGGTATTAAAAGGGGCAGATGTTCGCCTTATCGGTAGTGATGGTACCAGCCTGGAATATAAAACCGACTCTACCGGAACTTTCACTTTCAAGTTGAAACCTGAGACAGATTATCTTCTGGTGGCTTTCAAACGGGGATACCTGAATGGCAAACTTCGTGAAACCACCATGGGTTTGGAAGTAAGCCGCGATTTTAATGCCACCCTGGTACTTGCACCCTACGAGAAACCAATCGAATTGCCTAATATTCTGTATGACCTGGCAAAATGGAATTTGAGACCGGAATCAATGGTTGCTCTTGATGCGTTGGTTGAAACATTGGAGGACAATCCAAATATTACTATTGAATTGATGTCGCACACAGATGTGAGGCCGTTCAGAGCCATGTCGAATCTGGAACTGTCGCAAAACCGTGCCCAGTCAGTTGTTGATTATCTGATCAGTAAAGGAATTTCAACTGAGCGCTTGAAAGCCAGAGGATACGGGCCGGATCAGCCGCGGGTTGTTGATGCGAAAATTGCTGCCCAGTATGATTTCTTTAAAGCCGGAGATACTCTGTCAAAGCCTTATATCGACCTCCTTCCGAAAGACCAGAATAAGGAGATTGCTCACCAGCTTAACCGCCGTACGGAATTCAGAGTGCTGCGGAACGATTATGTGCCTGCTGGTAAACCTGGTACAGAGGTTGATGGACAGCAGCAAATAATAAACCGGGGTTTGGAGGAGTTACAGCAAGGGAAACGAAAAAGAATCAAGGATCAGGGAACGGGCGAAGTGCCCCCGGTGAAACAGGGTGGCGTAGGAGGAACCTCCCGTATGGAGAAAATGCCATAATTTTCTTACCTTTGCCCCTCGATATGGAGCAGGGTAACAGATATGCACAGCGCGGGGTTTCATCATCCAAGGAGGATGTGCACCAGGCGATAAAAAACCTTGATAAAGGTTTGTATCCCAAGGCTTTTTGTAAAATAATTCCTGATGTTCTGACCGGCGATCCGGACTGGTGCTGCATAATGCATGCCGATGGCGCCGGAACAAAATCATCCCTCGCTTACATCTATTGGAAAGAAACCGGCGACCTGTCCGTATGGAGAGGGATTGCTCAGGATGCTGTCATCATGAATATCGATGATCTGCTCTGCGCCGGAGCAACCGGCCCGATCCTTTTGAGCTCAACCATCGGACGGAATAAAAATCTTATACCCGGAGAAGTGATAAGCGCAGTTATCAGGGGCACTCAGGAGGTGGCTGATTTTCTGACCGAGAATGGGGTGGAAACCGTTTTTTGTGGAGGAGAAACTGCTGATGTTGGTGATCTGGTGCGCACCATAATTGTCGATAGTACTGTAACTGCACGGATGAAAAGATCCGAGGTGATCTCGAACCACAGAATTTCTGCAGGAGATGTGATTGTCGGACTTTCTTCAACCGGACTGGCTACTTATGAATCGGAATATAACGGAGGCATGGGCAGTAACGGACTAACCTCCGCACGCCATGATGTTTTTGCACATTATCTCGCGGGTAAATATCCTGAATCCTTTGATCCTCTCGTTCCGGATAACCTGGTATACTCAGGAAATACGGAATTAACAGCGTTGATTGAGGAAACAGGGATGGAAGCCGGTAAGCTTGTGCTTTCTCCAACCCGGACCTATGCGCCTGTTATCAAGGCTATTCTGAACAAATACCGGCAGTATGTGCATGGCATGGTTCATTGCTCCGGGGGCGGGCAAACAAAGATTCTTCACTTTATTGACGATCTGCACGTGGTTAAAAATAACCTCTTTGATGTACCCCCCTTGTTCCGTCTGATTCAGGAACAATCGGGAACACCCTGGAAGGATATGTACAAGGTATTCAATATGGGCCACCGGTTTGAAATCTATCTGCCGGAACAATTTGCCGGTGAAATAATTGAAATCTCCTCAGGATTCGGGATCGAAGCCCGGATTGTCGGTTATTGCGAGACTTCTGAAAAGCCGCGATTAACTATCAGTAGCCAATATGGCGACTTCGTGTATTAAGTAATTGAAAATCAGGAATCATGTTGTTAGATAAATTAGCAGGAATTGCGGCCAGATATGATGAGGTTGCGCGTTTGATCACTGAACCGGATGTGATCAATGATATGAAACGGTATGTTCAGCTTAATAAAGAGTTCAAGGAGCTGACCAAGGTTGTTGCGTTTTACAATGAGTATAAGAACGTAGTTCAGAATATTGATGCTGCAAAGAAAATCCTGGATGAGGAAAAAGATGAGGAGATGAGGGAGATGGCAAAGGAGGAGCTCGAAATCCTCAATAAACGGTGGCAGGAGATGGAGGAGGAAATCAAGGTGCTTCTTTTACCTGCTGACCCGCAGGATGCGAAGAATGCAATTGTTGAACTCCGGGCAGGAACCGGCGGTGATGAAGCCAGCATTTTTGCAGGAGATCTGTTTCGCATGTATTGCAAGTTCTGCGATATGAGAGGATGGAAATACGGTATCAATACTTTTACCGAAGGTACAAACGGCGGATATAAAGAGGTGATATTTGCTATTACTGGTGAAGGGGTTTACGGTGTCATGAAATATGAATCAGGAGTCCATCGCGTTCAACGGGTTCCTCAAACGGAAACTCAGGGCCGCATACATACTTCTGCAGCAACGGTGGCAGTCTTACCGGAGGCCGAGGAATTCGATGTTGAATTGCTGCCTGCAGACATTCGCGTTGATACCTATTGTTCATCCGGACCAGGAGGCCAATCAGTTAACACCACCTATTCAGCCGTCCGCCTTACCCACATGCCATCAGGCATCGTGGTGACCTGCCAGGACCAGAAGTCGCAGATCAAGAATAAGGAAAAGGCAATGATTGAGCTTCGTACCCGTCTCTATGATCGTGAATACCAGAAATACCTCGATGAAATATCGTCCAGAAGAAAAACAATGGTCAGCACCGGCGATCGTTCAGCCAAAATCCGGACCTATAATTATCCTCAGGGACGCATGACCGATCATCGGATTTCATTAACCATGTACAACCTGCCTTCTATTATGAATGGTGATATTCAGGAAATTATTGATAAATTGCAGATAGCTGAAAATGCTGAGCGCCTCAAAACTTCTGATACTTCAAGATAATGACTTTATCAGAGCTCAACCTGGAAATTCGTAAAAAGAAGTCCTTCCTTTGTGTCGGGCTTGATATCGACATGACCCGGATACCTGCGCATCTGCACCGGGAGGCAAATCCTGTTTTTGCGTTTAACAGGGCTATCATCGATGCCACCGCCGATCTTGCCATCGCCTATAAACCTAATCTTGCTTTTTATGAGGCATTGGGTACCGAGGGGATGAAGCAGCTGGAGATGACCGTAGATTATATCCGGTCGAAGGATCCAAACCTGTTTATTATCGCGGATGCGAAACGGGGTGACATCGGTAATACGGCGGAGCAATATGCCAAGGCTTTTTTTCTTCATTACGATTTTGATGCGATAACACTTTCTCCATACATGGGGAGGGATTCGATTGAGCCTTTTCTCCAGTTTCCGGGTAAATGGGCCATTATTCTTGCTTTGACATCAAACCCCGGAGCTTCGGATTTCCAGATGCTCAATGTTGATCAGGATCAGCCTTTATATGAGCATGTTCTGATGCAATCAATCACCTGGGGAACTACTGATAACCTGATGTTTGTGGTGGGTGCTACAAGGCCTGAGTATTTCCGGAGTATCCGGCGCATTGCACCTGAACATTTCCTTCTTGTTCCGGGTGTCGGGGCGCAGGGCGGTTCGATTGAAATGGTTGTTGAAAACGGAAAATCGCGGAAAGGCGGATTGCTGATCAATAATTCCAGGGGGATTCTTTATGCCGGTAATGGTTTGGATTTTGCCGCTAAAGCCCGCATTGCAGCCGAAAAGATGATCGAAGATTTCGGCTTATAAAAATTTCCGGCAAAAAATTTCCAAAACGTCTCTGTTTCTGCATCTATATCTGAAAACAATATCAGATGCAGGAAGACTTTCTTCAATATCTCTGGAAATATGGATTGTTTCCGGCGGATAAATTATTTACGGCAGACCATCAGAGGATTCAGATCCTTGCACCCGGTCAGCTGAATACAGATGCAGGTCCCGATTTCTTAATGGCAAGGATCCGTATAGATGAGGCCGTATGGGCCGGTCATGATCGAACCGATTGATGCCTCGGCGGCGGCCTGACGGCTCGCGATGCCTGGGCCCATGCGGCTCGGCATCACGCGAGCGCCGCGTGCAGGATCTCGACCGGGTGGAGAGCGGTGCGGCCGGTGCCATCCTTGATCTGATGTCGGCAGCTCGTGCCTGGTGCGGCAATGAGTACGGCGTCCTCGGCCTGGCGCACCGCCGGAAAGAGCACCAGTTCGCCGATCTGCATCGACAGCTCAAAATGCTCCCGCTCGTAGCCGAACGAACCGGCCATGCCGCAACAGCCGCTGGGGATCGCCTCGACCGAGTAGTTCCGCGGCAGGGAGAGTGCCTGCACCGTGGTGGCGAGTGACGAAAGTGCCTTTTGATGGCAGTGACCGTGGAGCTTGATCTGTCGCGTCTGGTTGGTGAATGAATCTGCCGTGATCCGGCCTCGGGTCGCCTCGCCCGCGAAGAACTCGTCGACGAGGAGCGTGCGGGATGCCAGCCGCTTCGCGGCAACGGCGAGCGACTCCGGCACGAGGTCGAGATACTCGTCACGGAAGCCGAGGATCGCCGAGGGCTCGATGCCCACCAGCGGCGCGTCGTCGCTGATCACCGGATCGAGCAGTTCCACGTTGCGACTGGCCAGCGTGCGTGCCTCTCGCAGGAGCCCCTTCGAGATATGCGCCCGGCCGCTATCGACGTGGCGGGGAACGACCACCTCGTAGCCGAGGGACTCGAGCAACTCCACAGTCTTGATACCCAGCGGCACG
>CAILAQ010000521.1 GCA_903832165.1 uncultured Bacteroidota bacterium
CCAAAAATCAACCCTCTGTACACCACATCAGATCAACAACACAAAAGGGTGGTAGTGTTTTGTTCTGTTTGGTGGTAGTGTTTTAAAACCTCGTTATAAGTCCCGAGAACTTCCGCCTCAGTGCGTCCGGTCAGGATCTCAAACGCATGATTAAAGCGGGTGATATGTAATTGCCCGTCCCATATTAAGATCGCAGTATTGGCATGATCAATGAGCTTTTCAAGTAAAGCGTTTGCTTTTATTGCCGCTGCCTGAAAATCAATTTCTTTATTGGCAATAATCAATTCCGCTGCCCGCTTAGCTTTCTCTTCATATATTAATTCGAGTTCAATCTGATAAAACTTCAACTCATGAATGAGCTTGAGTTGGTCCGCCTCTGATGTTGCTTTCGATAAACTGTTTTTGTTCTTCATAAATATTAAATATCAGATAGATACGAAAAGACGGGTATCGGGTATCAGGTATCAGGAGTAGGCGGCAGGGCTTCCTCAGGCAAATTTTTATTTTTCCAACTTATAACCTATAACTTAGATCTTAACCCGATACCCAATACCTTATACCTGATACCCTTCTCCCTACACCCGACACCCATCAACCGACCTCTTAATCATTTCTCGCAATAATATCTGACGAACCGGTTTGGTCATGTAGTCATTACAACCTGCTTCCATTGCCAATTCCCTTTCTCCCATAAAGGCATTGGATGTTTGCGCAATAATAATCACGGCCGTGTTAAACTGCCTGATCTGGCGGGTAGCTTCATGTCCGTTTAGTCCTGGCAGTTCAATATCCATGAGTATTACATCGATATCGGGATTCATACGGCAGGTTTCAACTGCTGCAGGACCGGTTGCGACATTTAAAATATCATCGCTCAGTGTACTGACGGTATGGGTAAGAAATCTGGCTGAAATCGGGTCATCTTCGGCAATCAGTATTTTCAGTTTGCGATTTTGATTTTCAGCTGATCCGGCAGGAACCAGATGATTATTATCCTTCTTGAACTCTGTTTGTTCGGAATGAGGAATGGTAAAGGTGAAAATCGATCCTTCTCCTTCTTTGCTTTCTGCCCTGATTTTTCCACCATTTTTTTCAACGAAATCCTTACATAACAGGAGCCCGAGGCCGCTGCTTCGTTCCCCTTCAGTGCCGGGTCTGCCTGTTTTAGCGTCAAGCAGGAATAGCTGGTCAATCATTCCGGGTCCCATGCCAATGCCGGTATCTTTAACGGAAATTTTAAGAGTTTCGCCGGAGGGTTTAGCAGAAATATATATTTTTCCGCCTCTGGGTGTGAATTTTACTGCATTTGAAGCCAGGTTCCTGACTACGGCCATCAGCATATTTATATCAGCTGAAACAATTAAGGTTTCGGGAATATCGCATGTGATTTCAATCTGCTTGCTGTTGGCCGATTCAAGAATAGCTGACAGGCTTTCATTAACGACCGGAAGGAGCGGAGTTATCTCCGGGTTGAAAGGCATTAAGCCCTGCTGCATCCGCGACCAATCGAGCAGGTTTTCAATAAGATTAAAAGTCTTAGTCGCTGAGTTATTCATTGTCAGGGCTATGTTTTGAATCTCATCCGGAGCCATGGATTGCACTTCCTGAGCAAGGACTTGTGTCAATCCCAGAAAACCTCCGAAAGGGCCGCGCAGGTCATGGGCTATGATGGAGAAAAAGGTATTTTTTTCGCTATTGAGTTTAAGGAGTTCCTGGTTTTTAAGCTGGAGCTGTATTTCTATTTTTCGGCGTTCTGTAATATCATGGTGAAAAGCAAGGTAATAAGGAACATCGTTGATGTGGATCAGGCTTGCTGCAACGTTTAAAAGAAAGCTATGCCCATCCTTATGGAGATGCTCGACATCGAACCTGACCACTTCACCGCTATTTATGCGGTCCATGACTTTGGAGCGGCCTTCGAATGAATTTTCCCTGAGTACATCCAGATCACTGATGTCCATGTTTTTAAGCTCATCAATGGTATAACCGTGCATGTCGGCGAAGGCTTTGTTGACTTCTATCAATTTGCCGTCCAGCGATAACATAGTAAGTCCTTCATTCGCCTGGTTAAACAGGTTCCGAAACCGTTGTTCGCTTTCTTTCAGCAATTCCTCTGAAATCTTGCGTTCGGTAATATCCCAATTGGTGCCAATCATGAAAAGTGGTTTTCCCGAACCATCACGCTGAACAATTGCCTGAGCTCTGATATAATGTATAGTTCCATCGGGCCAGAGCACCCTGAACTCGGTATTGAATTCTTTTTCCCCGCGTATGGCAGCCTGGATTTCCGCATCACCCTGCAGGAGATCGTCGGGATGAAGACCTCTCCGCCAGGATTCGTAGGCTCCGGTGAAGCTCTTTTTCTCGATGCCGTATAGTGCAAGCATCTGATCGTCCCACAACAGGATATCGTTAACAAGATCATACTCCCATAAACCGACCCCGCCGGCAAGTGTCGCCAGTGCCAAGCGGGCAGATATCAGCTCCAGTTTTGCCTGAGCCTCTTTTTTAACAGTGATATCACGGCTAATCCCAAGCATGCCCATGAGGGTTCCATGATAATCCCAAACCGGGGTTTTAGTTGTCTCAAGTAAAATCTTTCGCCCATCGGGATAAGTGATCCATTC
>CAILAQ010000522.1 GCA_903832165.1 uncultured Bacteroidota bacterium
ATCGCCTGATTAACCTCGTAAACGCCCGATTCAATCGGCTTGACCAAACCACCCCGTCCTACGATGATTGAAATCTTCGCAATCTCGATTTCGGCTTCGATCAGTTCCTTTAAGATAATCTCCTTACGAAATTCGTATTGGTCCGTAACCCGCTTGAAAGGTTTGAGTTCATCTGAAGAATGCTTGATGCTTTTTTGAAACACCGGACGGTTATTCTGGAATACAGCAATTTTAGTCGAAGTTGAGCCAGGATTCAGGACAAGTATTTCTAACGGTGTCATTAGTTCAATGGGTCTCTTGTTTATTACCAACTACTGCTGATGCCAGCAATATACTGTTTAATTTGGCTTCTTCGGAGTCCGATCTGGATGTGAGGACAACGGGTGCAGAGGCACCCAGAATAACCGAAGCCACTTTGGAGTCAGCAAAATATGCAAGGGCCTTATACAATACATTGCCTGCTTCAATATCCGGCATAACCAGGAGATCGGAATCGCCGGCAACCTCGCTGACCAGATTTTTATGTTCTGCACTTTCTTTACTTATGGCAGTATCAAATGCCAGGGGGCCTTCAAGCAGGCAATCATGGATAATATTTTCCCGGTTCATCAGTGTCAGCTTAGCAGCATCAACAGTAGCCGGCATCTGTTCATTTACAGTCTCAACGGCAGCTATTAAAGCAACTTTAGGATTGGCTATACCAAGATACCCCATGAACTCTACGGCATTGTTGATAATTGCCACCTTATCATCTAGCGTTGGAGCAATATTAATAGCAACATCAGTGATTCCGATCAATTTATGGTAGGCAGGAATTTCAAATAAGGCGAAATGAGAAAGTAATGCTCCTTTTCTGAGCCCCCACTCCCTGTTAAGAACGCCTTTAAGTAATTGAGCCGTGCTGCAACTTCCCTTCATTAACACATCAGCTGAATGATCATGGACCAGCCTGACAGTCTTTTCAACTGCCTTCAGTGTATCAGGCTCATCATGAATTTCCCAGCCGTTGATATTAATCCCTCCTACCAGAGCCAGCTGTTCAATGAGTGACTTATCGCCCACAAGTATTGGCACAATAAATCCTTTTAATGTGGCTTTGGATACTGCATCAAGTGCATATGAATCCTGAGCAACAGCGAGTGCCAGCCTAACCGGCCCATTTGAACGGGCCAGCATTTTTTCAAGATCAGATATTCTGGTCAGCATTATCTTTTTGATACTATTCTTTCAGTGTCTTCAGCAATTACCAGCTCTTCATTGGTGGTGACTACCATTGCTTTTACTTTCGAATTTTCACGGGTCAGAAGAACATCCTTACCACGTTTACAGGCGTTCAAAGCTTCATCAAAGTCAACTCCAAGATAGGTCAGGTTTTTGCAAATAGCCTGCCTGGATTCTGGTCCGTTTTCTCCGATCCCGCCGGTGAAAATAATCAGGTCCACACCATTCATGGCGGCTGCATATGAACCAATATACTTGATAACCCTGTAGTGATACATGTTGAGTGCAAGTTGAGCCCTTTTGTTTTTCATTTCCCAGGCTTCAGTTTCAATTTCCCTCATATCCGAGGAAACTCCTGAAATTCCTAACATTCCACTATGCTTGTTTATCAGTGTATTGGCAGTTTGCTGGTCGATTTCCTCCTTGTCCATTATGAAAGTAAGAACGCCAAGATCAAGGTCACCTGTGCGGGTTCCCATAATTAATCCCTCGACGGGAGTAAATCCCATAGAAGTATCGACTGATTTTCCATTTGAAATAGCAGTGATAGAAGCACCATTGCCCAGGTGACAGGAAATAATCTTTATGGCGTTGAAATCCAGGCCAAGAATACCGCACGCCTTTATTGCGACATACTTATGAGAGGTCCCATGGAAACCGTAACGGCGAATTTTGTATTTGGAATATAAAGAGTATGGTATACCGTACATAAAGGCGTAATCGGGAATCGTCTGATGATAACTGGTATCAAAAACAGCAACCTGCGGAATTCCCGGAATCAATTGAGCCATAGCATCGATCCCCTTCATATTGGCAGGATTATGCAAGGGTGCCAATTCAAATAATTTTGCGATTTCAGTGCGTACATGAGGATCAATAAACGCACTGTCGGAGAAATTTTCTCCGCCGTGAGCAACACGGTGACCCGCTGCATCAATTTCATCCAAACCTTTGATGCATCCATGATTTTTGCTGGTGAGCACACCAAGAATATACTCAATACCGCTTTGATGATCCAAAATTTCGCCTTCCAGAGTTACCTTTTGACCATCCTCCTTATAATGCTTTAAAAAAGATCCCTTCAGACCAATTTTCTCAACAACACCTTTGGCCATAACGGCTTTGTCCACCATGTTCCAAAGTTGATATTTGATGGATGAACTACCGCAGTTCAATACTAAAATCTTCATGATCTGAGTGATTAAAAAGTTGATTTTTCGATTCGTTGTCCATTATCATCATACTTATAGAATCCCTGATTTGTGATTCTGCCCAGCTGATTTGCCCTGCACATTCTCTTAAGGATCGGTGAAGCCTTATATTTCATATCCCCAAATTCATTATACAGGTTATCCAGCCAGCGAAGTACCTTGTCGAGGCCAATCTTATCCGCCAACTCAAAAGGGCCCATTCCAAGACCAAGACCGGTTCTGACAGAAAGATCGATATCTTCCATGGTACCAACGCCTTCCATATATATTTCGCAAGCCTCGTTAATCAGGGTTGAGAAAAGCCTGACCGACATAAGGCCCGGACTTTCGACAACAGGAATCATCTTTTTATCAATGAGCTTGATAAATTTCTTGACATTGTCATAAGCTTCCTGGGAGGTATACAAGCCCCGTGCAACCTCAATAATATTGGCTCCGGGATTGGCTGTGGAGAAATGGAGACTCACGCAACGGTCCTTATGCTTCAGTTCCGAGGATAATTCCGTAGTTACAATGGTTGTTGAATTAGTCGCAATGATGGTTGTCGGATCCACGTGCTCTTCGATAC
>CAILAQ010000523.1 GCA_903832165.1 uncultured Bacteroidota bacterium
ATTAATATTTTTCGGATTGATGGTAATGAGTTTCGGAATTTTTGCCCTCCGAAAGCCATATCGGTACAACTACACCCTTTTCATCCTGATCACTTCCATCGTAATCACCACCCTTGCCGTCCTCCTCCCTAACCTCCTCACCTCCTATCCTCCTCTCCCATTTTCCTCCTCACCTCCTAAACTCCTCACCTTCCCTGCACCCGACAGCCTTTCGGCCTTCTTTATCCTGATCATCAACTTCACCACGCTCACGGCGTTCCTCTTTGCCGGCGGATATCTGAAATCGTATTTTAACAAACAAACTTCCCTGCGCTGGTCGATGCATCTGTGGGCATTCATGTGGCTCTATTTCTCAATGCTGATGGTAGTGGTCCTGCACGATGGATTTTCTTTTCTGGTGGTTTGGGAATTGATGGCCGTTTCCTCATTCCTCCTGGTCATCTTTGAGGCTGATGATCGAAAAGTTTTAAAAACCGGTATCAGTTACCTGATTCAGATGCATGTGGGACTCTTGTTCCTGCTGGTTGCCTTTCTGATCGCCGGAAATGAAACGGGAGCAACCGGCTTCGATGGGTTAAAAGCGTATTTCAGCACACACTCCAATATATTGGTTTTCAGTCTGTTTTTTGTTGGATTCGGTATCAAGGCAGGTTTTATCCCACTACACACCTGGCTTCCCGAAGCGCACCCGGCAGCCCCTTCACCCGTGTCCGGGCTCATGTCGGGGGTGATGATCAAAATGGGGATATACGGCATCTTAAGGGTTGTTTTCGCGCTGCAGTCAAACATATTTGTAATCGGACTGGTGATTCTCGGGTTTTCCCTCTTTTCGGGCATCATGGGAGTGATGATGGCTATCGTTCAGCACGATTTAAAAAAATTGCTTGCCTATCACAGCATCGAGAATATCGGAATTATCGGGATCGGAATCGGCCTCGGTGTTTTGGGAATGGCTACCGGAAATTATACCCTGGCACTGCTCGGTTTCACCGGTGGACTCCTGCACGTACTTAATCACAGTCTTTTCAAATCGTTATTGTTTTTTAATGCCGGATCGGTTTATCAGGCAACCCATACACGAAATATCGACCAGCTTGGCGGATTGGCAAAAAAAATGCCCTTTACGGCTGCCTTTTTCCTGACCGGTTCTCTGGCCATCTGCGGACTACCCCCTTTCAATGGTTTCATATCTGAATTTCTGATTTATCTCGGGATGTTCAAAAGTTTCCCTGAATCGAGCTTATATTTCAGCATCCTTTTATTAATCAGTCTGATAGGATTAACTCTGATTGGCGGACTGGCCATTTTCTGCTTTACCAAGGCCTTTGGGATTGTTTTTCTGGGCCAGGCAAGGAGCAGCCAGGCAGATGGTGCTCATGAGGTAAGCCGCAGCATGCTTATACCTTCCTTCCTGGCATCAGCTGCTATTATGGCAATCGGCCTCGGATCGGCACTCTTCGTAAAACCAGTGATGAATATTACCTCGGAACTCACGGGGATCACACTGCCCGGTGTCTTTACAGGCGATCTGATCAAAACCCTTAGCCGTATCAGTATGGCCGGCGGAATGTTTATCGCGCTCGTTTTGATTATCGCAGCATGGCGCTATTTTCATCTGCAGAAAAGAATTGTCACCCAGGGACCCACCTGGGGCTGCGGTTATACTGCGGGTGATGAGAAACAACAATATACGGCCACCTCCTGGGCCGATAATTTCAGCTCACTGGCCAATCCGGTGCTCGGAACGAAAAAACAGGAAATCCCTATCAGGGAAACCGACCTGTTTCCGAAAAAAAGAAGCTTTGAAACCCATCCGCGCGATCTTTTTAAATCAGGTCTGATTGAGAAACCGGCGGATTGGCTGCTGAATATTTTCAAAAAAATAGCTTTCATGCAAACCGGCCAGATTCAGCATTATGTTTTATATGCGTTTCTTTTTATGCTTTCGATACTGTTGCTTACCATGTTTAAAATTTTGTAACCGATGGCAGGAATCCCACTGATAATCCTTGCCGCAGTATTTTTCCCCGGCATCATCATCCGGACCAAAAGCATTTTAAGTGGACGGAAAGGCCCGGGCATTCTTCAGCCAATGCTGGATATCCGTGTCTTATTCAGCAAAGGCGCCGTTTACAGTACTACCACCGGCTGGGTTTTCAAACTCGCTCCGGTGATCGGACTGGCAGCGGTTTTATCGGTCCTAGCCGTGATACCATTTGCCACCATGCCGGCCCTGATTCCATTCCAGGCAGATTTCGTCTATTTTTCCTACATGCTTGCCCTCGGAAAATTCTTCATGATCATCGGGGCTTTGGATACCGGAAGCAGTTTTGAAGGAATGGGCGCCAACCGCGAAGCCCTTTACTCGATGCTTGTTGAACCAGCATTTCTTGTATTGATGGGCACCTTTGCCATGCTTACCGGCTATACCTCGTTTTCCGAAATCTTTACTGCTTTTCACGTTTCCGAAAACCCGATCATTACGGTGTTCGGACTGATCGGATTTTATCTCCTCGTGCAGATCGCGATGATCGAGAACTCACGCATGCCGATCGATGATCCTAAAACTCATCTTGAATTAACAATGGTGCATGAAGTGATGATACTGGATTACAGCGGCTTCGATAAAGCCCTGATTCATATAACCACGGCCTTGAAATTCGCAGTATATGGTTCCCTCATTTGCAGTTCGCTTGTTCCGGCGGCCTGGCACCCGGGATTTCAGATTCTGCTTTTCCTGAGTATCCAGGCAACCTTTGCCATTATTGTGGGCATCGGAGAATCGTTCCGCGCCCGGAATAAAATGCAAAAAAATGCACAATTCATCCTCACCCTGACGGCTGTTGCCATGCTCGCTTTCCTGGTGGTGCTTATCGTAACTGAAAAATTGATTATCTGATAGATATGTTCTATTTACTGATCGTACTTTTTGCAGGAACCCTGGTATATATCAGTATATCAGAACGATTCCGGTCGTACGCTAAACTCATTGCTTTTCAGGGCTTTTTGCTGTTTGCCATCGCCCTGATTGAACTCAAGACGATCAATCTGGCCAACCTGATTTTTGTATCGGCAGAAACCCTGATATTCAAGGCGATCGTCGTTCCCTATTTTCTCTTCCGGATTATAAATCAGACTAAAGTATACAAGGTACACCCGAAAGCTTTTCCTGCTTTCTATTCACTCCTGTTTACCATGGCCGGCCTTTTTATCAGCATCGTCCTTTCAAATGTTCTTAAGAATCCCAGTCTGGATGCAGTTTTCATGACAATTGCCCTGTTCACTCTTTATACCGGTGTATTGTTAATCATCACTCACAGGAGGATCTTCTCGCATATGATCGGATTTCTGGTGGTGGAAAATGCAGTATTCTTCTTTTCACTGGCCATCGGAAGCGAGATGCCCATGCTGATCAACATCGGCATATTGCTAGATATTTTCGTCAGTGTGCTGATTATCGGTGTACTGATGAACCATATCGGCAATCAGTTCAGTGATCTGGAGTCGGATAACCTGACCAGTTTAAAACATTAGGATGATAGCGATCTACTTCATATCTGCCCTTTTGATTGCCCTGACGATGCTGACTATCCGGAATCTGCAGTTGAACCGATGGCTTATGGTGCTTTTTCTATTGATACAGTGGCTGTTCAATGGGTATGCCCTGATGCACCGGGGAGAAACAGAGATGTACTATTTCACCTATGATGCCGCCGGGATCCTGTTCCTCGGCCTGCTCACACTCATCTCCACCGCGGCGGCAATTCAGGGATTACCCTACTTTACCGATCCGCTGAACAAGCGTTTCCGGTATTCTTCTGCTGCCCTCACCGGACTTATTGTGTCGATCACCGGTGCCTATCTTGCCAATGACGTAACTCTCGTATGGATACTTGTGGAAGCCACCACACTAACCGCCTCGGTCCTGATTTACAGCGAACGCACCGTGCATGCGCTGGAAGCTACCTGGAAGTATATTTTTATTTGTTCAACAGGTATCGCTTTGGCTTACATGGGAATACTTTTTGCCAGCCTCTCCATGAAGGGTACCGGAATGCACGGATTGTCATTCGATGGACTGGCCTCGGTGGCCGGCAAGCTTGACCCGGTGTACCTGAAAATCGCCTTCCTCTTTGTTCTCACGGGATACAGCACCAAGATGGAACTCTTTCCGATGCATACGGTGGGGATCGATGCAAATTCCGTGGCGCTTCCTCCTGTGGGGGCCCTGATATCCACCGGATTGGTGAACCTCGGCTTTCTTTCGATCTTCAGAATTTATAAAGCACTGTCGAGTTCACCGATATTCGGCTGGATGAACAAGGTGCTGATCCTTGCCGGAGTTCTGTCTGTTCTTGTAGCTGCCGGATATATGCTGAAAGCCAAGCATACCAAGAGAATGCTGGCTTACTCAACACTGGAAAACATGGGATTGGTGGCCATCGCCATTGGAATCGGGGGCATAGGATATTATGCGGCTTTTCTCCTGCTGGTTCTTCATTCGCTTACCAAATCAAGCCTGTTTTTTCAGGTTGGCCAGATGGGTCGTGTTCTCGGAACCTATAAGCTTGATGACAGTGGTCTTTACCTTAAATTATTTCCAATCGGTGCCATAGCCCTGCTCATCGGAATGCTTTCCATACTCGCCATTCCGCCATCAGGCCTTTTTGTCAGTGAATTCCTCATCCTCAAGGCCCTGGTAGCCGGTAAAAGCTGGTTTGTACTGGTCTTGGTACTGATCCTTTTATGCTTTTCTATCTATGCCATGAGCACCCGTGTGCTTCACCTCCTGTTTTCGCAGCCCCGTGAAAATGCCGCTGCCTATACGCAGGAAATCGTCGGAAAATGGGAAACCATCAGCCAGTTTCTTTTTCTGCTTATTGTTGTTGGAGCCTGTTTTTATCAACCTCCGTTTCTGATAGATATTATTAATGAGATAACTGCGGGATTACCGAATTTGTGATGCCCATGCAAGTCTATTCCTATATCGAAATATTGCCGGCTGGCGCCCCGGTTAATCTCACAGCCATACCTGTGCTGAATTATCACGATTTTTCAAATCAGATGGCCGGACTAATGCATAATGAGACCGTTCATTGTGTCCTTTATTATGCTTTCCCTTTTAATAACGGGCTGAAATTCATCGCGGTACTGGCGGATGATGCCTCCGGAAAGTTTCTGGTGTTTTCGCATGAGCCGGAAAATTCCACAGACACCCTGACCTCACTAACTCCCCAAATGCCTGCCCTTCACCTGTTTGAGCGGGAAATTCATGAAAATTTTGGCATCGGGTTTGAGCATCATCCATGGCTGAAACCGGTGAGGTTCCCGGCTGATCGTTTCCGGAAAGATCAGGGGATGAATGATTATCCGTTTTACCGCATCGACAGTGAAGAGCTGCACGAGGTGGGAGTCGGCCCGATACATGCCGGCGTAATTGAACCCGGCCATTTCCGATTCATTTGCAATGGCGAAAAAGTGCTGCACCTTGAAATTCAGCTCGGGTATCAGCATCGTGGCATCGAAAAGTTATTCGTGGAAGCCGGATCAACACTCCGCAGAAGTGTTCTCGCAGAAAATATTGCCGGTGATACCGCTGTGGGTCATGCGGTTACTCATGCACAGCTCACGGAATCGCTTGCCGGAATTACCATAAGTGAAACCCTGCAGTTGGAACGCGCCATTGCCCTGGAACTGGAGCGCATTGCCGTTCATATCGGCGATACTGCGGCATTATGCACCGATGTTGCTTACCAGTTCGGACAGGTAGTGAATGAATCCCTTCGGACCACTATCATCAATACCACCCAATTGTGGTGCGGCAACCGGTTCGGAAAAGGATTGATTCGTCCGGGCGGAACGAATTATCCTTTGTCTGCACCAGTTATTGAATCAATGCTTAAAACCTTGGAAAACACTGGGATGCGCTACCGGGACATTACAGATAATATTTTTACAGCCCCATCGATCCTGATCCGTTTCGATGGTATCGGATCGGTAACACGCTCCCAGGCGCTGAGTATCGGTGCTGTTGGCATGGCCGCACGCATGACCGGCGTACCCAGGGACATCCGGGCAACACATCCGTCCGGACATTATGCAGAATTTAAATATGAACCGGTAGTGGAAAATTCCGGCGATGTGCTGGCCCGTGCCATGATCCGCAACCTCGAAGCGAGAAGATCCATCGAAATGGTTGCCGAATGGGCCAGTCTTCAGTCTTCAGTCGGCAGTCAGCAGTCTTCAGTCGGCAGTCGGCAGTCTTCAGTCTTCAGTCGGCAGGAGGCAGTGGGTAGTCGGCAAAACAGCTTTGTACTTGCGGTGAACGAGGGGTGGCGCGGTGAGATTGCGCATGCCGCGGTGACCGGGCCTGAAGGGGAGATAATTCACTACAAAATAAAAGATCCTTCTTTCCACAATTGGATGGCACTGGCTCTGGCAGTGAGGAATCAGGAAATCTCTGATTTTCCTGTTTGCAATAAGAGTTTTAACCTTTCGTATTGCGGTCACGATTTATAAAAAGCCATGATCAGATCAATCAGAATACTACGGCAGCATGGCGTGCAATACGTCCCTAACCTGCGAACCGCTGAGCTGAACCCGCTTTTCAGAGGCCGGCCGGTAATTAAGGGAGAAGTTCCCGCAGAGTTGGCAACTCATCTGGCCAAAATGTGCCCGTCGGAAGCCATTGAAATAGCTCCGTTCTCCATCGATTTGGGGAAATGTGTTTTTTGCCGCGAATGCGAGTTTGCAGCACCTGAAAATATCCGGTTTACCAACGACTGGCATATGGCCACCAATAATCGCGAGAACCTGATTGTCAAAGCTGATCACGACAATCCCGTTATTCCCGATCCCGATCTGGTTAGAAAAGAGATCCGCAATCTGTTTCGCCGTTCTCTGAAGCTTCGTCAGGTCTCGGCCGGAGGTGATGCCAGCAACGAGATGGAACTCAATGCAGCAGGAAATGTCAATTTTGATATGGGCCGATACGGGATCGAATTCGTAGCATCGCCAAGGCATGCAGACGGTGTGGTGATTACAGGACCCATCACCGAAAACATGGCTGAGGCACTCCAGATCTGTTTCGATGCAACACCAAAGCCCAGTCTGGTTATCCTTTGTGGCACCGATGCCATTTCAGGCGGGCTCTTCCAGGAAAGCAACGCTGTTAAACGCAGCTTTCTCATTCGCCATCCAATCGATCTTTATGTTCCGGGCAATCCGGTGCATCCGCTCACCTTTATCAATGGGGTGCTTGATCTCATCGGAAGGAAATAAAAGGTAAGAGAACCATGACCATTGACTAAAAATTGAAGCCATGAAACAAAGAATCCTATTTGCATTGCTTGGTATTCTATTTTTTAACCTGGCTTTTGGACAAACTGGAAAAATCCCTGACCCAACTCAGAAGAAAGAATTAGTAGCTATTCTGGACACTATTCACCAGGAAGACCAAAAATACCGGGAAGGGTTAGACACAATTTATAAGAAATACGGCTGGGATTCAAAAGAGACAAAGGATGTGTGGAAAATAATAAATGCAAAGGATTCAATTAATCTGATCAAAATTGAAAAAATACTAGCAGAATATGGATGGCTCGGAGCTGAAGTTGGACTTGAACCCATTGCTGAATACCTGAAAATTTTTGATGTAACCTGGGATGTGGAGAAGTTTAAAAAGCGAATGGAAGAATATGATGCAAAAAAGAAAAAATAGCAAATGGCAAAAATTAAAGTAGAAAATACAGAGATTACCGTCTTATCTATTGAAGATAAGGATTATATCTCACTGACCGATATGGCGAACGCCAAAGAAAGTGAAAGCAGGGCTGCGGATATAATCAAGAATTGG
>CAILAQ010000524.1 GCA_903832165.1 uncultured Bacteroidota bacterium
CCTGTATTACCATTAAAATCAATTGATTCCTCAGGATTAAACATCATTGTTTTCTGCGGATCAACTTTCAGTATGTAATATTTAAGTGCCCCTATTGCAATCCTGTAATTAACAAGTTCCTTTTCTTCACGAGGAAAACCTTCAAGCTTACCCAATTCCGATGAAACCTTACCAGCAGTATCCACCATTTCCTGAATAAGATCATCTGCATCAACAACCGTTCCTTCACGGGATTTCATTCGCCCATGCGGGAGTTCAACCATGCCATAGGAGAGATGATAAAGTTTGTCGGCCCAGGAAAATCCAAGCTTCTTAAGAATCAGTTTTAGTACTTTAAAATGATAATCCTGCTCATTCCCAACCACATATATATGTCTGTCGAATTCAAATTCTTCGTATCTCTGGTGAGCAGTACCTAAATCCTGTGTCATATAAACACTTGTCCCGTCGGACCTCAATAAAAGCTTTTGATCAAGCCCGTCGGCGGTCAGGTCGGCCCAGGCAGAGCCATCCTCCTTGCGGAACAAAACACCTGAATCAAGCCCCGAGGTCACGAGGTCCTTTCCAAGCTTATAGGTTTCGGATTCGTGGTAGAATTTATCAAATGAAACGCCAAGTTTATCATATGTCTTCTCAAATCCGGCATAGACCCAGTTATTCATGATGGTCCATAACTCAATGGTCTCAGGATCATTATTCTCCCAACGCAGCAGCATATCCTGTGCTTCTTTAATTATCGGGGCCTCAGCTTTAGCCTTTTCCTCTGTCAATCCCTTGGAGATAAGGTCCTGGATTTCGATCTTATATTCCTTGTCAAAACGAATATAAAATTCTCCAACCAGCTTGTCTCCTTTAATCCCGGCGGATTCAGGGGTAATTCCATTTCCCCATTTCTGCCAGGCCAGCATTGATTTACAGATATGTATCCCTCTGTCGTTTACTAGGTTAACCATTTTTACCTGATTTCCTGAAGCCGAAATAATTTTGGAAACCGCATACCCCAGAAGGTTATTTCGGATATGCCCAAGGTGAAGCGGCTTATTTGTATTTGGCGAGGAATACTCCACCACAACTACCGGAGAGTCACGAGTTACGGGTTTGTGACCGTATTCCAGCTCTTTTGATATTCCAGAGAAGAATCCGATCCAGAACCTGTCTGAAAGAATCAGATTCAGAAATCCCTTGATTACTTCGAAATCTTCTATTTCCGGTAAATGAAGTTTAAGATACCCGCCAATTTCAGCTCCTGTTTCTTCCGGTTTTTTCTTAGACATACGGGTTAATGGGAAGGTTACCACCGTATAATCACCTTTTTGGTCTTTGCGGGTGCTTTGTACCTGTATGTTTTCCGGCTTCTCTTCGCTGTTATACAACTCCCGGATTGCCAGAACAGTTAAACGGGCAATACGATTTTCAATACGCTCCATCTATTCAATTTAAGAGCCGCAAAGATAATAAAGATCAGTCAATTGAGCTTATGGAGCCAAGCTTGTATAAATCAAGGAGTAATAAGGAGGGATCAGGTCCGCAAAGCCTCTTCTCAATGCTTTTCCGACGATATTTGAACCAGGTTGCCATAAGTGATGTTAATCCGAGTTTCTTTAGCCGGATCCATGAATTTAAAAGGCTGATTTCTTCTGAATAGGTTTCAGGGAAAGCGTTTCTGGAAGCAAGAGAGCGAAGATTGGTTCCGGATTCCCTGATTTTTTCAAGGTAGCTGGTGCAGGGTTCGAGGCCAAGATGCAAAAGGCCATTATTTAGGTGAACAATATTAACACCTGAAAGGTGAAGATGCACCCCGAAAATGGTGTCTTCGTGTCCATAACCTTTTACCGATTCATCAAAACGTATTTTATTGAAAACAGCAGAGGGAATAAGAAAATTGAAAGTTGAGAAGGATTTCCAGGGATGCTTCTGTCTTTGATCTGCAGTGGTTTGCTCCCTTGACCTGCCATATTTCCATCGCAATATAAGCTCAGGATTATCCGGTGGCTCCTGTTGATACAATGTACCTCCGCATAAAACGTTAGCTGGATTTAACTTATCGAGATAATTCTCTATAAAATGCTCAGTATCGCAACCGGCATCACCATCAATAAACAGAAGATATTCATACTTTGCCCGGGTGGCGAGGAAATTGCGGTTAGCACTCCTGCCCAGCGGAATATTGCGGGAATAGCATATCACCCCATGAACCTTTCTGAGCTCCTGCAAAATTGGCTGGGAGTTAACCGGATCACTGTCATCGCTGATCAGTATTTCAAAGGGTGCTCCGGATTTAATTAACTGTCCTGCCAATGTCTCAACCAGACTGCAGGGATTCCAATTCCTCAAAGGGATCAAAACAGACAGCATAAACAAATCGTTTTGTCAAATATAATTATTGTCCTCTATCTTTGCGGGAAAAAATCCCATGAAGGTAATCCGATATGCTTTCCTGCTTATAGGCGCAATCAGCTTCTGCATTGGAACCCTTGCCGGCCAAAGTCACCAGATATCCGTGTCTGTTCCCGACCTGCCTGGCAAGGATGTTATCCTGTCGCATCGGCTAGGCATGAAGTTTTTCACTGATGACACTATTAAAACGGATGAGAAGGGCTTTGCAGTATTTGATGGACCTGGCCATCTTCCCGAAGGGATGTATCAGCTTGTTTTTCCCGAAAAAAAGTTTGTTGAATTCTTCCTTACAACCAATCAGACACTTACCGTTTCAACAAGAATTTCGGCCCTCATGGACAGTCTGAAATTCACCGGAAGTCCTGAGAATAGTCGATTTTTGGAGTGGCAGCGGGCATATGCAGGTAACAGAGCCCGCTCAACTGCCATTCAGGGTCGGATAAAGCTGGGCAACCTAACACAGGACAGCACTACTTTACTGAATAAGGAACTAAGGCAGTTTCAGATTTCTAACACCAAAGTATGGGACTCCGCTATCAAGGATCTTGCTGGAACATTACCCGGGAAATTTATTCTTGGTATGAAACCTGTAACTATTCCGGAATCATTAGGAAGACAGGGCGATAAGGATAGTCAGGCCAGGCAATACCAATACCTTAAAGATCACTTTTTCGACGGAATCGACTTTGCTGACGAAAGGCTGCTGAATAC
>CAILAQ010000525.1 GCA_903832165.1 uncultured Bacteroidota bacterium
AAACTGTGTGGGAATCCAGTTGACCACTGGAAAAACCGGGGTCCCACAAAAATTATCTCTTCAAAGTCCAGAAGATCTGCTTTCCGGATAATATCAAGGTGTTCAGCGGCTGATTGCACCCCCAGTTCAAACATATCGCCCAAAATAACAACCTGACGAGGAAGATTTAAATGAAAGAAATGTTCGATCGCCAGCCCCATGCTGGATGGATTGGCATTGTATGCATCCAGTAAGAGCGTATTGCGATCGGTCTGCATCCATTGCGACCGCATATTTCCCGGCATATAAGATTCAACTCCTGTATTAATCTGTTCCGGCGTTAATCCGAACCAGGCACCTAACGCTATAGCTGCGAGAATATTATAAAGATTGTAACCGCCGGACAACTGGCTGACCATCTGAAAAACAGCATCATCTCCAGTCATTCTCCAGGTAATATCCAGAAACCTTTCGCGGGTTAAAGCTGTTCCGATTACATCGGCTTCCCCCGAGGTCCCATATTTAAAGCACGGGTAATCAGCCACCAATTTTTCCAGCAGACTATCATCATGGTTGGCAAATAGTTTACCATAGCCATCTTTTATGAAATCATACAATTCATTCTTTGTAGCGATAACCCCTTCATAGGATCCGAAACCTTCGAGGTGAGCCTTGCCGATATTGGTAATCAGCCCGTGTGTCGGTTTTGCAATATTACAGAGGAAAGCAATCTCACCAGGGTGGTTTGCTCCCATTTCAACTATAAGGATTTCTGTATCCTGATTGGCTGAAAGCAGTGTCAGCGGAACTCCGATATGATTATTAAGATTTCCCGAAGTGGCCACCGTCCGGTATTTCTGCTTTAAAACTGAATGAATCAGCTCTTTAGTAGTTGTCTTGCCGTTTGTTCCGGTTAACCCGATGACAGGAATATTCAATTGGCTGCGATGAAAAGAGGCCAGGTCCTGTAAAAAACCCAGTACATCATAAACCAGCACATAACGGTCATCTATAACCGCTGAAGGATCATCGACTATTGCAAATGAACATCCTTTGGCCAGGGCATCCGATGCAAAATGGTTGCCATTAAAATTATCGCCTTTAAGGGAAAAATAGAGACAGCCGGGTTGAACTTTCCGGCTGTCTGTACAGATCTGCGGATATTGCAGATAAGTGCTATAAAATTCTTCGGTTTTCACATTCTATTTACCATCGGAATTTCCTAGGCGTGACATAGCACAGCGGAATCCGATATCATCTGTTGATTTATCTTCGTCCATATACCTGCGGGTGGCCGGAATCATCCAATAGGCCCTGTCGCGCCATGAACCACCTTTATAAACGCGTGATTTGTCGGATATATCGCTGGTTATACCAAGCCTGCTTGCCCCGGCTCCAGGGAAATACATCTGCGACGTGCTTTTTGAATCATCCTGTTCAGAATTGTTGGATCCAATGCTTGAACGGCTGTCACCATCGCGGTAATTACGGTTATCTGATTTCTTGTAATTCGTCCTTTTTGCATTTTCTGCAGCAGTCATCAATCTTTTTGGAATTCTTCCGAGAGAATCTTTTTCGGCAATATTCCCATCAGCATCCCGCTGCTGAACCTTAAACACATTTCCCCTGTAAGGACTCAGCTCATCAACATCCAGTGATGACATCGGACGATATATATCCAGAACCCACTCATTAACGTTCCCTGCCATGTCATACAAACCGTAATCATTAGGCAGGTAAGTTTTTACCGGTGAGGTAAAAGGAAATGCGTCATTCAGTGAACCGGAAACCCCCATATAATCACCACGGCCACGAACGAAATTGGCCATGAGGGTACCTCTCTTGGCTTTGTCCTCGTTCCTTGTATAGTTACCGCGCCATGGAAACATCCTCTTACTGTCGATCAATTCTTCCTTGGCAACCAGTCCCAGAGCAGCAAATTCCCATTCAGCTTCGGTCGGGAGACGATACTTAGGGAAGAAAAATCCATCTTCCATGCGGGCCTTGCGAACAGTCTTGTTCGGATCAAGGTTAGGCATATCCTGACGTACAACACCTTCGTACTGACCTGCCAGATAAGCCTCGGTATTAAAATTCTTTGCGCTGGTCTGGTTAGGATCGAGCATGAGTACCCCCTCCTTGATCAGCATATTTTCATTTACACGGTCAGTTCTCCAGTCGCAATATTGCGTAGCCTGCAGCCAGGTAACTCCCACCACAGGATAATCATTATATGACGGGTGCCGCAGATAATACTCGGTCATCGGCTCATTAAAGGCCAAAGCTCCTCTCCAGACGAGTGTATCAGGCATTGCCTCCTGATAAACCAGTGGATAATCGGTATAAACTCGCTTCAGCCAGTGCAGGTATTCACGATAATCAGCATTGGTAACTTCGGTTTCATCCATATAAAATGAAGATACCGTAACCCTGCGGGGGATATTATTCCAATCGTACCTCACATCGTCAGCCACACGGCCAAGCGTGAAAGTTCCTCCTTCAACAAAAACCAATCCCGGTCCTGTAGGCTGGTTAAAACCAGTCATATACTCGTATCCTCCATTCTTAGGGTCATTATATGCCCAACCTGTCTTTGGAGATTTTATGGTGCTTTTGCTGCAGCTGCCCAAAGACAAGACTAGACCTAAAGCGATCAGAAGAAAACTAAACAATCTGATTTTCATGACTTTCAAAGGGTTTTAAATCAATGTACAAAATTAACTATTTTTATCACTAACACTGACTTTCAGTATCAAAAGCGGCCGAAATTAAGAAAAAATCAGCGAAAGCTTTAGTAATAACGCAGCTCGTTTCTGTTTATTTTTTAAACATGATTGTTAATATTTTTCCGGAACCATTTTTTTTGGGCACAATTTCAATCCGGGAAAGACGTTTTTTCTGTAATATTACCCCGATATGATCAGAACAATCTCAGGAAATATAAGGTTTTTAGCATTAGTGTTAATCTGCACAGGATACTCAATTTCAATCAGTTTTGCACAAAGCATCCAGCCCCGGAAATTAAAATGGATTTCAGCTGCCGTTTTCGACAGGGCTATTTATCCTGCCGGACCGGGATCGCTTCCTTATTATTCGGAACGCCTGCCATGGAATGATTCTCCAAGCAGCAAGCCTCAAGTTATTTTTACGGACGTTCAATTTGAACCGGTCAGCACTTCCGACCCGGAATGGAAAAAAATCGACGCCGCTAATCTCAGGGAGGCTATTGAAATAAGTACTACCCTGCAAACCGAGCGTAAAAAAACGTTTGCCGTATACCGTTTTATTCCTTTCCGGAAAAATCCCGGCACCGGACAGATCGAACGCCTCGTAAGCTTTACACCACAACCCTCTAACCCCATTACTCAAACCCCATTACCCAAATCCCAGAGCTTCAAGCGCCTATACGCATCAAGCTCTGTTTTATCAACCGGTAAGTGGTATAAGATTCAGGTAAACTCAGGGGGTATCCAAAAACTGAGCTATGCCGATCTTAAAAAAATCGGAATTCAGAATCCGGATAATATCAGAATATATGGAAACGGCGGACAGCAACTGCCATACGATTCAAGCCTGGAACGCACCGATGATCTGACTGAAAACCCTGTCTATTTTGATAAGGGTGCCGACGGACAGTTCGGAACCGGTGATTTCATTGTTTTCTTTGCTCAGGGTGCAACCACCTGGAAATATGATTCCGTAAAAAAGAGGTTCAACCATCAGCTTCATAAATACTCCGATTTTACTTACTACTTTGTCACAGAGGATCTGGGACCGGGAAAAAGAGTAACCACAGCCGGAATCAATGCACAAACACCACAAAGCACCGTAACAGCATATACAGCAACTGATTACCGCGAAGTCGACTCTCTCAACCTGATAAAATCAGGACGCCGGTGGTGCTGGAAACATTATCAGATACTGCTCAGCAGTGCATTCGCCTTTAAATTCCCCCATCGCGTACCGGAAGAACCGGTGAATGTTACCGCCGCTTTGTGGGCACGCTCTCCTAAATCCAGCGCCAACTCCGGATTTTATCTTTATAATGGAGAATCGCGTTTTGAGACCGTTAGCCTTTCCGGGGTTTATACCGACAATTCGGAAGCATTATATGCATCAACTGCTATTTCAAACAGCTCTTTCACTCCGACCGGAGATTCTTTCATCCTGAATGTTCATTTCGTCCCCAGCAATCCCTCATCGGAAGGCTGGCTGGATTACCTGACCATAAATACGCGCTGTAACCTGATCTTTGACGGTGGGCAGCTTCAATTCAGGGATGACCGGCTGACGGGATCAGGCAAGGTGGTGAAATTCCAGATCGGACTGGCAGCTGCAGGAAATCTGGTGTGGGATGTAACCGATATCAAAGACATTAAACAACAGAATGTTTCTGCTTACGCCGGTGGCATGGAATTCACTGCTGCTGCAGATATAATCAGGGAATATGTTGTTTTTGATCCGCAATCCCAGCTTATACCGGTTCCCGCTTACTCAGGCGACGGACTGGGCCTGATTGCCTCTCAGAATCTTCATGGGCTGGAATGCCCGGACATGATCATCCTGGTTTCCGACGGATTAAGAAGTTATGCACAGCAACTGGCCGATTTTCATCAGAAAAATGACGGACTTACCACAATTCTGGTTTCACCTTCACAGATTTATAACGAGTTCTCATCCGGTATGCAGGATGTGAGTGCCATACGAGACTTCCTTAAAATGTTCTACGATCGTGGATCTGCCGGAAATTTTCCTCTCCGGTACTTTCTGTTTTTTGGCGACGGATCCTATAATAATAAAGAAACGGTGCTGGAATTTCCTGCCTGCCTGCCAACCTACCAATCCCTGGAATCCCTTTACCCAACCAGCTCTTATGTGACAGACGATTTTTTCGGACTGCTGGATACCGGAGAAGATATCGAAGCCGGTTTGATGGATATCGGAATCGGACGATTGCCGGTATTAAGTGAAACCGAAGCATCGGTCATGATCGACAAGATCACACGGTATCATCAGCCTTCCGCTTTGGGCGACTGGCGCAACCTCGTTTGCTTTATCGGCGACGATGAAGATGGAAACACTCATATGCGCGATGCCGATGCCCTCGCTGATCTGCTGAAGTCACTGGAGCCTGTATTTAATATCGATAAAATATTTCTCGACGCATACCAGCAGGTTACCCTTCCAACCGGCGATCGCTACCCCGAAGTCAACCGAGCAATCGGTGACCGGATAAAAAAGGGCGCACTCATCATGAATTACCTTGGTCATGGCAGCGAAAGAGGGTTGGCACATGAAGAAATCATTTCAGTTTCGGATATCAAAAACTGGGAAAATCACGAAAAGCTTCCCCTTTTTATGACAGCCACCTGTGAATTCAGCAGGTACGATGATCCGGACCTGGTTTCGGCCGGAGAATGGGTTTTGCTCAATCCTGACGGTGGCGGCATCGCGCTCTTCTCAACCACCCGGCTGGTCTATTCATCGCCGAATTATATTCTCAACCGCGAATTCTATAACTATGCGTTCAACCGCGATGAGGAGGGAAAACGGCTGAAATTGGGCGATGTGATGAGACTCACTAAGAATGCGGTGGGTGATGAGCAGAACAAACTGAACTTCACCCTTCTCGGCGATCCGGCCTTGACATTGAGCTATCCTGAGTATGGAATCACCATGACTGCAATCAACGGGAAACCGGTCGGCGAATTCCGCGATACACTGAAGGCCCTCACCGCAGCTACTGTGAGCGGATATGTCAATGACCAGAGCGGAAAGAAATTATCAGACTTTACCGGCGTTGTGCTGCCTACTGTTTATGACAAGGAAATATCAATGACCACTCTGGGAAATGACGGCGGACCCACTATGGATTTTCTATTACAGAACAGCATCCTTTTCAGGGGAAAAGCCAGCGTAAAGAACGGTGACTTCAGCTTTAACTTTATTGTCCCGAAGGATATTTCATATAAGGTGGGAACCGGAAAACTGAGTTTCTATGGAAATAACGATGCCTTTGATGCTTCAGGAGTGAACCTCAATATATTGGTCGGCGGCTCATCTGAGTCCGGAATTTCCGATAAAGACGGTCCAGAACTGCATGTATTCATGAATGATACCACCTTTGTCAGCGGAGGAATCACTAACGAAAGCCCGACCATTCTGGCGAAAATAAAAGATGCCAGCGGTGTCAATACCACCAGCAACGGCATAGGACATGATATTACTGCAATCATTGATGGCAATCAGCAGAATCCGATAATACTGAATGATTATTATGAAAGCGACCTGGATCAGTACAGCTCCGGAAGCCTGAAATACCCCATGAACAAGCTTCTGCCAGGCGATCATAAAATCAGGATCAAGGTATGGGATATTCTCAATAATTCTACCGAAACCGAGATCGCGTTCACTGTAAAAAGCTCACAGGACCTGGTTATCGAGCATTTGCTTAACTATCCGAATCCGTTTACAACCCATACCGATTTTTATTTTGAACATAATCAGGGCCAGCAGTCTCTCGATGTCCTGCTTCAAATTTTCACGCTGAGCGGAAAACTGGTCAGGAGTTTTGAATTCCTTTCGGCCGATCAGACTCAGATAAAACAAGGTTCCTTCAGGGTTGGTCCTGTTGCCTGGGACGGGCTGGATGATTTTGGCGACCGTATTGGCAGGGGTACTTATTTTTATCGTGTAAAGGTCAGGACCTCTGACGGTAAGTCGAATGAAGCGTTCCAAAAGCTGGTGATACTTAAATAATTATACCATAGCATACAATAATTTTACTAACCTGTAGTTTTACAAGTTCGGAATTCCTTGAAAGCCGGATAAATCTATATATTTGCAGCAAAAATTTACTGTTCATGAAAGTTGTGCGAAACTTCATTCTGATTCTCATAGGGTTTATAGCCTTTACAGCAACATCATCCGGACAATCCACTGATAACGCGGGTCGGTTAATAAAAATCAATACGGTAACCACCTCCGTTCCATTTCTGACAATTGCACCGGATTCAAGATCAGGGGGAATGGGAGATGTTGGAGTTGCCTTGTCGCCGGATGCCAATTCAATGC
>CAILAQ010000526.1 GCA_903832165.1 uncultured Bacteroidota bacterium
ACGTAGCTATCATATAATAGACACCTACCCCAATAAACAGCGCACCAACCGCCCTGCGAAACCAAAGTTCGAAAACCTTGATTTTGTTATAGATCGATCCGACACTGCCTACCGCGTAGGCGATCATCCAGGCAAAAAGAATAACCGGTAATCCGGTGGCAACAGCAAAAACAAAGGGAAGGTAGAGTCCCTGAGCTGAGGCAATTGTCATCGGGATCAGCATAACGAAATAAAGCACCCCACTGTACGGACAAAATCCGAGTGCAAACACTACGCCGAGCAGGAATACTCCCCAATAACCCTTGCCAGCCTGGTTTTCCATGCGTTCGGTGAGTTTACCCAGTCCGGGTAATTTCAGGTTGATCACACCAAGCATGAAAAGTCCGATAATGATCAGCACCGGTCCGAGAATCTTCTCTCCCCATTGCTGAAAAAAGCCGGATAATCCGATCTCCCCAAGACCAAAATAGAACATTAGTCCGATCGCGGTATAGGTAAAAGCACGCCCGAGGGTATAAACTATACCTTTCAGGAGAACCTTTTTTTTATCGGTTATGTTTTTCCCGATGAATGCAACAGCAGTAATATTGGTTGCAAGCGGGCACGGACTGATGGCAGTCATCAGCCCAAGCAGAAAAGCCGTGAGTATCGGCCACTGCGAATGTTCAAGCAATCCCTGCAACCAGCTCATCTGCTATTTTTTGAATTTTTCTACACCGGCCTTGATTTCTGCCTTCAGCTTATCGGGTTCAGTTACGGCATACATGAATCCTTTATCAGTAATGTTGATCTGATCTTTTCCGTTCACGATAAGCAAAGATTGACCCTGCACTTTCAGCTTTTTTACCAGCGCCTTATTCTCCTTGTCTTCAAGATTGACCGCTTTAAAGGTGACTTCACCCTTCTTAACGGCCTCTGCAAAAAAATCATTTACTGCGTCCTGCGATACTTTTTCAACAGTCTGGCAAGTGGTGCACCTGCGTGTCAGGTGAAAATAATATACTTCGGTAGGAACAGCCTTTGCCACCTGCCGGGCAGGATCGCCGGCTACTGCAGCTGTTGATGTAACCAGGGAGCCGGTCAGAAGAACGGCTGCCAACAATAGAAAACTAAGCCTTTTCATTTTGATGGTATTATTTGGTAAACAATTGTTTGAGTTCATTCTTGTCGGGTACGCGGCCCTTAACCACCACCTTGCCGTCGATCACCAGTGCCGGCGTAGTCATTACGCCAAACGACATGATTTCCACGATGTCTTCCACTTTGGTAACTTCCGCATCAAGGTCCATTTCAGCTACAACATCACGGGTTGCTTTTTCAAGGCTTTTGCACTTTGCACAGCCGGTTCCTAAAATTAATATGTTCATATTGTTGTATATTATGTAGAGACGGATAATTATCCGTCTCTACGTGTCATTTACATTCTTCGTTTACAAGAGGGTTGGCTTTGAAAAGCTGACCGAACAGCAGGGTTGCTTTTTTCCAGTTTTCACGGTTGATGCAGTACCTGATCTTCGGGGCCTCTATGGTTCCCTGTATCAGACCGGCAGCTTTCAGTTCCTTGAGGTGCTGCGATAAAGTCGACCGTGCAATGGGCAGGTCGTCGGCCAGGTCACCACTGAAACAGCAGGTCTGGGTTGAGAGGAGTTCCATAATGTAAACCCTTACCGGATGTCCCAACGCCTTGGCAAAGCGGGCAAGCTGTTCGTGGTCGTTTGTTAGTATTTCTTCAGGTAGCATTTTGAAATTTATAATGTTTTATGTCCGGTTATTTTTTTAAAATATCAGGTTAAACAGATAGCCTACAATCATTATTCCGATGGATACAATTCCCACAAAAGTGACTATCAGGGGAAGTTTTAAAACTTTTCTCAAAATGATCATCTCCGGCAACGATAAGCCGATTACCGCCATCATAAAGGCCAATGCCGTTCCCAGTGAGGCTCCTTTTTCAATAAGAACGGATACTATCGGAATAATCCCCGCAGCATTGGAATAGAGTGGTACTCCGATCAGAATCGAAAGAGGAACACTATACCAGGCCGATTTGCCCATGAGCGCAGCCATGAAATCCTCGGGTACATAACCGTGAACACCGGCGCCGACAGCAATTCCAAGGGCCACATATAACCACACTTTCCCAACAATTTCCCTTACTGCCGTGAAACCGGACTGGAGGCGATCTGTAAAATTCAGCCTGATTACTTCATCACCGGCATCACCCATTTTAGTTTTGTAAACCCACTCTTCCACCCATTTTTCCAGATGCAGCCTTCCAATGATCCAACCGGCCGTTATCGCTATAACTAATCCGGTAACTACATAAGTGATGGCGACTTTCCATCCGAACATCCCGAAAAGCAGAACCACGGCGACCTCATTGATCATCGGAGAGGCAATAAGGAATGAAAAGGTTATTCCTAAGGGCACTCCGGCCTCAACAAAACCAAGAAACAACGGGATGGCTGAGCAGGAACAGAAGGGGGTGACAATGCCCAGCAATGAGGCCATGACATTGCCGGCAAAAGTAGTTTTACCCGCAAGTGCCTTTCTGGTCCGTTCGGGTGAGAAAAACGTACGGATGATCCCCACGAAAAATACAATCAGAGTCAGCAGCAGCAGAACTTTTGGGAATTCAAAGACGAAGAACCAGATAGCATCCGTCAGGTGCTTTCCTTTTTCCAGACCGAATACATTATAAATAAGATAATCGGAAAAGGGCAGGAGAACCCTGTATGCCAGTATCCAGACTACCAGGAGGACGGCAACGAACCATATTTTTTTATTCTGTTTGATAAAACATTTCTTATTTCGCAAAAATACGAAATATATTTAATTATAGCTGCCAACTTTAATTAAAACACAAAGGTGACAGCTTTCTTGAAGCTGTCACCTTTAAAACGAAACGCCGAAATCTTTCTTAAAGCTTAACCGTCAGCACCGTAAACGAATCCGGCTTCATCGTTCTGCGCGGCCTTGGATTCTCAGTGGTTGCTGCGGGTGCCGGCAGATATTCGGCAGAAGGCAGGTATAAGCGATGAGTGGTTTTATCAATCGTAATGGTTCGGGCACCAGATACGGTTTTAATGGTTCCTGCAACCGAAAACTTATCGCCTTGCTCTCCCTGTACAACAGTGATTGTTCCATCACCATTTGAACTGAAAGCCCTCTTTGTAGCAGGATCAAACATGACCCCGTCGCAGCCGTCGCCAATCGGAAGGGTAGTGATTACTTTGCCGTCAAGAGCATTGACCACCACCATCATCTTGTTGCCGCAAACCGAAAACAACCGGTGGGTTTCATTATCCAATGCCAGACCGCTGGGCTCCTCGCCAGGGGCGATCGACCATTTTTGCTCCACCGCCAGGGTGGTGGCATTGATCTGTACAATAAGGCTTTTGTCTTCAATATTTACATAAACCTTTCCTTTTCCGTCGGAAACCGAATATTCAGGCTTGCCATCGAAAGCGATAGTTCCTGCAACCGTATTTGTTTTGGCATCAATTACCGTGGCATTGGCCGAGCGGCCGTTGTAAACATAAATTCTCGAGGCGAACTTGTCATAGATTATGGCATCCGGATTTTTACCGGTAACAGCAACACCACCAATGGTTTTCAGTGTTTTCAGGTCGAAAACAACTACTGAATCCGTACGGCCGCAACTGATGAACCCCTTGTTCAGATCAGCAGCTATGGCAATCCCGTGAACCCCCGGAGTATTTTCAATGGTGCCAATCAGCTGATTGGTCTTCGTGTCCACCACCTGAACAACGGTGCCATGAGAAACAAACAACCGGCCGGTTGCCTCATCAACAGTGAGGTAGTCCCATCCACCGGTCCCCGGAAGATGAATATCGGACGAAGGTTTAATATCCCCGATATTCTGGGCGTTAATTACTGAAACCAGGCTCATAAGAACCAGGCAGGCGAGCATTAAAGATTTTTTCATATTGTTGCCAACTTTAATAGGTTACTCCAAGGTTGCCAAGTGTTTAAAGTTGGCAACTATTCTTTGTCAAACTTAAATCAATATCAGGGGTATTGTACTGCTGTCCGGCAGCTCTCAGGGCAGAGGGCAGAAGGCAGAGGGCA